>CAWUIS010000098.1:0-6841 GCA_963922625.1 uncultured Candidatus Melainabacteria bacterium
AAAAATGTTGAAAAACATATTAAAGACTCAGTGGGTGTAACTAATCTTAGTGCTGATGATCTCTAGATTGATTTTGATGGATCCTCATGGGAAAAAGCTAATTTTCATAATATTCTCAAAGGTGGTACGGGAACTATCAAAAAAATTACAGCATCAATTTTTGCTCAAATAACAACACTTTTAAAAAATAAAGGTAGAGAAATTAGTGCTGAGAATATCATGCGTGTTGCAAAAAATAGTCTGTCTACGATTTTAGATTTAGCTAGATTGCCTTCAATTGTTTTGGACAAACTCAATGAGGAACAACTAATTGCACCTGAAATTGGCTTTCCAGTTGAAAAATCTTTGCTGGAATTAACAGATGGTTTTAAAATTGGGTTTAACAAAGCCAAATTTGAAGGGTTTTATCATAATCATGGCGAGCAACTAAAGACGCATTATCAAAATCTATATAAAATCGTAAAGCCTTTTGGCTGTCCTGCCATGTTTACAACAGTTGATGTCAAGAGAAACAATATCAATGTAAAACGTAATATGATAGGGCTTTTTCATGAGCAGGTAATTGGTATTCTAGAAAAATACTTGAGGAAAATTGCTTCAAAGATGCGCTAATTACTATATTTATAAACATTAAAAATATTGTCTGAAGCAATATCATTCATTTCCATGCGTCTTAAGGATACTTGGTAATCTTCGCAACCCATATGGGTGCCGTAGTTTCTGTTACAACGAAGCATTTTCAAAGCTACTGTAGTTCCTGGCCGGCCGGCAATCATCCCAAAGACCTGGTCAGCATTGAAAGTGACAATTGGAGTACCATCAACAGCAAGAATTCTGTCTCCAACTTGCACTCCAGAACGGGCAGCAGGGGTGCCAGGATAGATTTGCACCACTGTGCTCATTTCTCCTTGTCTATGGATATAGCGCAGACCAATAATGCCAATATTACTTGGCTTGTATTCTTGGCTAACGCTTTCTGCTCCAAGTTTAAAGGCAGCAAAACCTGGATTTAGGCAAAGAAAGCCAATCAAAACCAGAAGCGTTCTTATAAAGAAACTCATATTTTAATTATTTACCCTTAAGGTTAAAGGCTTATTAACGAGAGTAGTATTCAACAATCATACGCTCATTAACGTTGACTGGGATTAAATCACGGGCAGGGATTTCAGCTAGCTCACCTTCAAATTCTTTTTTCTCTCTTTTGAGGTAAGGAAGCACATCAACCCAAGCTTTCATCGCTTCAGTGATAAGAGTCATGTTTTGTGATTTTGGTGCAACAGAAATCACATCTTTTTCAGAAACTTGATAAGAAGGAATATCAACTTTAAAGCCGTTTACAAAAATGTGTCCGTGCTTCACAAGCTGCCTAGCTGCAGGAATAGTAGGAGCAAAACCCATTCTGTAAACAAGGTTATCAAGTCTTGTCTCAAGAAGTTGCATTAAAATTTCGCCAGTTGGTCCAGATTTTCTTGTTGCTTTATCAACGTATTTTCTGAATTGTTTTTCAAGTAGACAACCATAGCTCTCTCTAAGTTTTTGCTTCTCTTTTAGAAGAGTCGCGTATTCAGAAAGCTTTGTGCGTCTTTGGCCATGCTGACCTGATTTGTAAGGCCTTTTAGCAACCTCAAATATTGGCATGCCGGAAAGCAATTCGCCGTATTTTCTTGATAATTTATCTTTTGGACCTCTGTATCTTGCCATAAGGAGGACAAGTATAGCTAATTTAACAGGACTAATCTAGTGCTTTAACTTTTTTTTTCTAATCTAAGCCATAAAAGACTTTTGTCGCAAAGTCATCTTCCTCTGTTGATTCCGCGCTGATGCTGCCAATACTGACGCTATTACGGTCGATAGTGACATTAATCTTGGTTTCGGTATCGTTGTGTCTAGCAAAGATTGAATAAAGACCTGGGGCTAAGCGTCCTAATCTAACCTTACGTCCTTCTTGTAAAAACACTCGATCAGGTATCACGCCTTCTTGAAGTTCAGCATCAGGATCAATGAATATTGCTTCCCAAATGATTTCATCATCATTGCTTCCAGAAACTGCATTGTTTGAATCTAAATTCAAAGCAACTGCTTTCAAGCGGGCTTTGCGTTTTTGGACTCGACTTTTTCTTGGGCTGATGATGTGAACAATGGTTTTATTGGTGCCTTGTTCACTAATATTTCTGTCTTCGTCTTCTTCATCGATAGTGCCATCTCCATTGCGGTCAGCACCATTGCCGTCACTGAGGACAACATCACTGCCAACTACTTCAATTGCAAAACTAGTCCTTGCTTGAGCACCGCTAGAATCAAGGACTCTAACAATAATGTTGTGCAGACCAAGGCTAAGCTGGTTTGTGTTGTATCTCATACCTGTACCAAGAATCCCTTGATTATTAGAAACCCAAGTTACTTGCTCATCTATTTCAAGACCATCTTCAACATCATAAGCAAAAACTTTAAGTGATAAATCAGTACCTTCTCTTACTCTGAAAACATTTGACTCATCAAAATCTAGGTCTGTAACAAGAGCAATGATAGGTGTTAGATTGCCGGTTGGTACTACTAGTATCGGTCCACTTGATTCAGATGAGCGGTTTTCTATGACATTGGTTGTAATTTTTTTAATGGTGTGGTTGTCTGAAACACTGAATACAACTTCATTTTGATTATTAATAATGAGACCTCTTGGGTTGTAGATTAAAGCTTCATCAACGGTGCCGTCTTGGTTACCAGATAAACCAGTACCAGCTATAGTTTTGACAAGGCCGCTTGGACTCACTCTTCTGATGCGGTTGTTACCAGTGTCAGCAAAGTATAAGTTATCGTCTTTGTCATGATCTAAATGGAAAGGTGCTTTGAGTTGAGCACTTTGTCCTTGTCCATCAGCAAAACTCCTAGTGCCACTCCCTGCCACTGTCGTGACATTATCCGAGCTGATTTTTTTGATTTTGCCATTACCTAAATCCGATACGAACAAATCACCTTTGCTATCAAAACTTAAACCCGTCGGGTTTCTAAGTTGAGCTGATGACCTTGGTCCATTACTGTCTCCAGAGCCATTTGCTCCAACATAAGTACTTACTGAACCATTGCTTTCAATGACTCTAATTCTGTTATTGCTGTAATCAGCAACATAGAGCCTATTGTCTGGTCCCACTTTTACATCAAAAGGGTTTCTAAACCTAGCAACATCACTCGCTCCATCGGTGAAACCAGCAGAGCCTGTTCCAGCGACAGTGCTCACCACACCTTCAGAGCTGATTTTTCTGATTCTATGATTATCGTATTCTGCAACATAAAGATTGCCGGCGCTATCAAAATCTAAGCCAGTAGGACCTTTGAAAGTGGCTTCAGTTAGTGCATTACCATCTTGGCTGCCTGAAGAGCCTTGAATACCAGCATAGATAGTGACGGTATTGGTACGAGTGTTGAATTTTCTGATGACATTATTGCTCCTGTCAGCAATATAAATATTACCTTTGCTGTCTTTAGTAAGACCATAAGGTTTATTGAATAAAGCTAGTCTGGCAGCACCATCTCTAAAACCACTGGTGCTAGTCCCAGCAACTGTGACAACTTTTAAAGTTTGTACGTTATTACTTCCAGAACCTTCTACTGAACTTGCATTTACCACCGAGCTTGCAATAGAGCGAATGCGGCTGTTTGATGTGTCTGCTACCACTATATCGCCAGTGTTGTTTAGCACCAAAAACTCAGGAGTTCTAAATGCTGCAACTGTTTTATTTCCATCTGTAAAACGTGCATGTCCAGTACCAGCTACTGTTGTTACCTCTCCTATACTAGAGATTTTTCTAATTCTGTTATTGCCTGTGTCACTAACAAAGATATTGCCTGTTGAGTCGATATCGATACCATGCGGGCTATTGAAGCGAGCTTCACCACCACTAGCATCATGAAAACCAGAGCCAGTACCACCAGCGAAAGTACTAACTATCCAATTAGAATCTTTTTGTTCTATTTTTCTGATGCTGTGATTAGCAGTATCAGTCACAAAAAGCTCTCCCTCTGAATTAACCGCAATGTCAGTTGGAGTGTTGAATCTTGCTAATGAACCTGGACCATTTTCTGAACCTCTTGATCCTTTGCCTGCAATCGTTGTCACTTCAGCACTTGGGTTGATCATGCGGATTTTAAAATTACTTGTGTCAACAACATAAATATTATTGCTGCTGTCGATGCACATACCTTCTATGTTTTTAAAGCTGGCACTAGTGCCAGTTGCATCCTCAGCTCCTGAACTGCCTGAGCCAGCAAAAGTACTGACAAGACCTGCTGGAGTGATTTTTCTGATCTTTCTATTGCGGCGATCAGAGACATAAAGATTATCGCTTGAATCGATGACGATATCATAAGGCTCATTGAAACTTGCTACATCACTGTTACCATCTGTGCTACCTGAGCTTCCGGTACCTGCAAAAGTGCTTAGAGTACCATCAGTGGATAAAACTCTTATGACGTGATTACCAGTATCGGCGATATAAAGATTGCCGGTACTATCGTAAGCAAGACCTCTTGGACTTTTTAGTTTATTTAAACCAAATTTCCCATCTGTAGAGCCAGAGCTACTATTTCCTGCCAGGGTTTTAATGGCAGGCTCTGTGTAAGTTCCATTTAAGTCAACTCTTCTTAGTGAGTGATTGTCTTTATCTGCGATTAATAGAGTATTGTCTGATCTTAAAATTGCAGCAAAAGGATCGTTAAGCAGGGCTGTATTTGCATCACCATCTCTATAGCCTTCTTCGCTTTGACCAAGACCAGCTAAAGTTACAACATTGTTACTGCTGTTGAGTAGTTTTAATTTGTTGTTCTCAGTGTCTGTAATATACATTTGATCACTAGCATCAAAGAAAATATGTCTTGGGTTTCTGAGTCTTACATTAGCTGCTTCTCCAATGCTATCTCCAGCATTGCCATCACCAAGCACGGTACTAACAGATAGAACGCCATTGTTGTTATAAATTTTTCTAATAGAATGTGAACCTCTGTCAGCTACATGTAACTCACCTAGTGAATTAAAAGCAAGACCAATCGGCTCAACGATACCAGCTGATAATGCTTCATTGTCTGATCTGTTTTTTGATCCACTGCCAGCGTAATAAGACACCGTAGTTAAATCTGCAGAGATCGTTTTGATTCTTCTATTGTCTGTGTCTGAGACATATATAGTGCCATCTGAACCTACAGCGATACCCTCAGGGTCATTGAATTGGGCACTTAATGCTGGACCAACGCTATTACCACTAGTGCTTCCTGCAATGGTACTCACTTGCAAGCTACTAAGATTTAGTCTTTTGATTTTATGATTTCTAGTGTCAGCAATATAAATATATTCTTCTCTTGGTCCCATAGCAAAAGCCATTGGTATATTAAAGTTGGCGTTGCGCCCAATACCATCCTGGTCACCTGTGCTATTTCCAGCAATAAAAGTCAAATTAAAATTAGAATCAATTTTTCCAATCCTGTTACTTACAAGTACGTAAAGATTTCCAGATGAGTCCTCCAACATATCTCTTGGACCCTGGATTTGTGCCAGTTGTCTGTTTCCCTCAGTATTTGTTGAATTGGTACTGCCGTAATAGGTCGTTATTGAAATTGCTTCAACCTTGGCTATAAAACCAAGACTAATCAATAAAACTGACAAGCAGTATATGTAAATCGTTTTTTTAATGTCCATCCCTAACTACCCAAGTTATTCCCACTATTATCTAGTATCGGTAGCCTTCAATAAATAAAAGAGTAAAAAATATGATTTTTCGCTAATAAATCCTTGCTTTATGATGTAAATAGTGCAAGAAAGTGAAGAATTCCAGCTAGGTAAAAAAATGTTTAGCTATATCAAGGAGCGAAAGCAAAATCTTGGGCTTTTTTCTTTTGAATGGCTTAAAGACCAGATGCTTAAGATCTCAATGTCTGAGCCTGCTTTGCAAAATCAACTATTTCGCTTTGTTGATGTTTTACCTAGCCTTCGGACTGAGGAGCAAGTAGCTCAGTATTTGCGGCAGTACCTTAGTTTTTCTAAGCACCAATTAGCAAAGCTGGGTATCTTTATTAGTAAAATTCCTTTCCTACATGGACTGTTGAGTTCAACGGTTAATTTATCGGTACAGCAATTAGCTGCAAGTTTTATTTGCGGTTCTAATAGAGGACAAGCACAAAAAAAAATAAATGAACTTGAGGCTAAGTCACAAGCATACACTCTTGATATTTTAGGTGAGCTGGCTTTGAGTTTCGATGAGGCGAATGACTATTTTAATCGTTACTTAAGTCTTATAAGAGAGATTCCTCATGTCAATATTTCAGTAAAACTCTCAGCTCTCTACCCCAAGGTAAATCCTATAGATTTTCATCATAGAAAAGAAGTTCTCAAGCAAAGACTTAGAGAAATTTACCGTGAAGCGATGGTACGCGATGCTTTTATCAATGTTGATACCGAGCACTATGAAGACAAGGACCTTTGCTTTGAAATTACAAGAGAGCTTTTACTTGAAAAAGAATTTATGAGCTGGACCGGAGCTGGTGTGGTGTTGCAAGCTTACTTGAAAGATAGTGAGAAAGATCTGCATAAATGGATCGCCTGGGCGCGTAAACGCAATAGTCATATTACGATTCGTTTAGTCAAGGGAGCTTACTGGGATTATGAGTATGCTTTGAGCCGCCAGAAAAACTGGCCTTGCCCGGTTTATACCAATAAGTATGATTCTGATATTAATTATGAAAAGCTTGCAGAGATTTTGTTACAGCATGTAAATTATTTACGACCAGCTTTTGCAAGCCACAATATTAGATCACTTGCTAAGGTTTTGTGTTTTGCTGAGAGCTTGAATATTGA
>CAWUIS010000099.1:0-6742 GCA_963922625.1 uncultured Candidatus Melainabacteria bacterium
CCACGATGAAATTGAAACTATCGCTATAGAAAGATTGAAAAAAATCTATGGCTGCAAATTTGCTAATGTACAACCGCACTCTGGAGCTAACGCCAATACAGCTGTTTTTGCTGCGCTACTAGAGCCTGGTAACAAATTTCTTGGGATGTCACTTAAAGAAGGCGGTCATTTGACGCATGGTTCACCGGTAAACATCTCGGGTAAATGGTTTGAACCTATTAGCTATGGAGTCAACGCTGAAGGTTGGATAGACTACGAACAACTTAGAGAGATTGCTTTAAAGGAAAAACCAAAACTAATTATTGCTGGTGCTTCTGCTTACCCACGCATTATTGATTTTGCGAAATTCAGAGCTATCGCAGATGAGATCGGAGCTAAATTAATGGTAGATATGGCTCATATCTCTGGGCTCATTGCTGGGGGCGTGCATCCAAGCCCTTTCCCTCACGCTGATGTTGTTACCAGTACCACTCATAAAACCTTACGCGGGGCACGTGGTGGCATCATTCTATGGAATGATGAGGAGCTAACTAAGCCAATAAATTCTGGTATCTTCCCAGGTTCTCAAGGAGGCCCGTTGATGCATATCATTGCAGCTAAGGCTGTTGCATTTGGCGAAGCGCTCAGACCTGAGTTTAAAGACTACCAAGAACAAATCATTAAAAATGCTAAAGCGATGGCAGATGAGCTACTAGCGCATGATATCGACCTCGTATCAGGTGGCACAGAAAACCATTTAGTATTAATCAACCTTATTAAGTACAAACTCACAGGCAAGGATGTTGCAAACCTTCTCGATGAGCTTAAAATTACTGTGAACAAAAATGGAGTCCCAAATGATCCACAAAGTCCTTTTGTCACTAGTGGTATCAGAATTGGTACTGCTTTCATTACGACCCGAGGCTTCAAAGAAAATGATTCTAAGGAAGTAGCAAGAGCTATTAGCATTGTCATTAAGTCAATGGCCGAAAACGACAACAAGGTTGATGAGGCCAGCAAGAAAGAGGTTCTGACTATTGTTAAGGCTCTGACAGACAAACACCCACTCTACGAAATGCTCACAGCCTAGCTTGCATGCTTTTGTTTTATGGAGTTTTTCTTGTCATATCAGTGATTTTATGAAACAATATTACAAATTCAGCGTCATATTACGTTGAAAAGGGTTTACGTTTGTCAAAAGAATCAAAAGAATTTTTATCAATCGATGGAGGCGTTGCCTTAAATGGTGAAGTCGAAATTTCAGGTGCTAAGAACTCCGCTTTAAAGCAAATAGCAGCTTCCATATTACTGGCTAATGGCAAAGTCACAATTAGCAATGTGCCAAATCTTACTGATATCAGTGTCATGCTTGAAATTATCAAAATTTTAGGTGGTGAAGCTGAGATGAAAGAGCATGAAGTTTTCATCGACTGCAGTGATATATCAAGTGATTTTGTACCATTAAGTTTAGCCAGCCAATTAAGAGCAAGTTTTGTTTGCCTTGGTGCCATTCTTGGTAGGTTTAAAGAAGCTAGAGTTGCATTACCTGGAGGCTGCAATATTGGCTCTAGAAAAATCGACCTGCACCTTAAAGGACTTAAAGCACTTGGTGCAAAAATCACTGAAGAAAAAGGTTATGTAATAGCTAAAGCTGATCGTTTAGTTGGCACAAAAATCTACCTGGATCTTCCTAGCAATGGAGCAACCGAAAATATTATTCTGGCAGCAGTTCTTGCTGAAGGTGAGACCATCATCGAAAATGCTGCTCAAGATCCTGAAATTATCGATCTTGCAAACTTCCTCAATAAAATGGGTTGCGATATTAGAGGCCATGGTTCTAGCAATATCCATATCATTGGAAAAACACAAGCTGACCTGCATTCTGTAGATCATATAACTATCCCTGATCGGATCGAGGCTGCAACTTACTTACTAGCTGGTGCTATGAGTAAAGGCCAGGTTACCGCTAAAAGTGTTATCGAGGAAGACTTACAATCCCTTTTAAGCAAGCTTGAAGATGCTGGTACTGAAATTATAATCTTTAAAACTGGCTAAAAAATTGATGATAGAGATTTAGTTGATATATCTTTGGCACTTAAAGGAGATAGACCACAAGCAACAGACATCACTACTGTTTGGTACCCTGGCTTTTCAACGGATATCCAGCCTATCTTTTCTGCATTTTTAACTGTCGCCGAAGGCACTAGTGTGGTTGTTGAGAATATCTACGATGCTCGCTTCCAGCATATAGAAGAGCTTAAGCGCATGGGTGCTAGCGTTGAAATAAATGGCAAAGTATCTGTCATCAAGGGAGTCGAGAAGCTCTCAGCCACTAGTATTATTGGTAAAGATTTGAGAAGTACAGCTGCCTTAGTGGTGTCAGCGATTGTTGCAGAAGGCAAGAGCGAGGTTCGCGGACTTGAACATCTTGATCGTGGCTACGAAGACCTTGAAGACAAGTTTAGAGCACTTGGTGCCAAAATTGAAAGAAAGCAAAGCGGTGAGTCGCTTATTGAAACAAGAGACTCTAAGGTCTTAAGCTAAGTTTTTTTAAAGCCTTAGTGAGCTGAAGAGCTAGGTTTTGCAAATGCCCCGCAAAGCCATTATTGTTGTTCTGATTTTGAAAATCCTTAGCTCCAAGGTCTGCAAAAATCTTATCGAAGTAGTTTCCCTCTTCTTCATAATCTTCTTCAGAATCTATCTTCTCTTCATCCTTACCGTAAAAGACTTTTTTCAAACCTGAAGCAATAGCACTAGCGATTACCTGACCGATGAAACTCACCTGACGCAGCATCTTGGCACTAGTACCCAGTGGATCTTTAAACATCGAGCTAATAAAATTAGAACTAAGTTTCATAGTGCTAGCAACACCACGGGTCATAGGGACTGCAACTGTTCGTATGAGATTACCAGTAGCTTCCCCAGCTTCTCTTACTGAACTCAAAAACTCACTTGGCGCATCTCCCATACCTTGATTAAGAGCTGCTTCAAAAGCTTGTCTCATTTTTTCAATGGCTTCTCCAAGTAATTTAAAGCTATATGGTACCCAAGTCAGAGGATTATAGCGAGGACCTCCGCCACCGCCGCCGCCACGTTTTTTAAGTTCTTCCTCAAGAGCAATTCTTGCAAGAGATGCAGGGTCTAACTGACCTGACCTTTCTTGTGCTGGTGCCTTTCTGTCTTGAGGTGGTTCGTACTCTGGTCTAATAGAAATAGACCTAGCAGAACCAGCGTAAGCGCTGGAAATTTCCATCCCGAATCTTTATCCTTTAATACACTTAGATTAGCTCATTATGCAAAAAAGACAAGGCATTTGCAAGGCATTTATAAAGATTTTGAGAATATCTTATGACCTTTTTCTTTTTTAATGTAAGTGTCAAAAACCGAAGCTATATTTCTTGCAAAAAATCTACCTAAATCAGTGAGTTCTATAGCAATATAACGTGAAGAACTATTTTCATTACTGTCAAAGAATTTAATATAATCCCAGGTCGCCAGTTTATCATTGAAAAAATCTTCCATCATCAAAAACTCTTCATGATGCTGATTAAGGTCAAGCTCAATATAACCATTACACATAATATGATGAATTATTGTTCTGCGTTCAATATCTTCTTTAGAGCAATCTTTAAACTTAGCACCTAAAAAAGGATCGTCATAATAGTCATTTAGTTTTTTAGGGTTTTGTTTATAAATATTTTGTACCGAACTAATCGAGCTGATGCCAAAACCAAAAAGATCACAGCCAGCATGGGTGGTATAACCCTGAAAATTTCTATAAAGTGTTCTTTGTTTTTGTGCAAGTGCCAAGCTATCACCAGGCTTTGCAAAGTGATCTAAGCCAATGTATTCATAATCAAAGCTGGTGAGCTCTTCTACTGCAGAATTGAAAATTTGGATTTTAGTTTCCTGATCTGGCAAAGAATTGTCATCTATATATTTTGCTTGGTGAGGAAACATCGATGGAATATGCGCGTAATTAAAAAGCGCGATTCTTTCCGGTGATAATTCCTGCACGCGTTTGATGGTTTCTTGAAAACGTTCAAGGTTTTGATAAGGCAAGCCGTAAATCAAATCAATATTGATACTAGAAAAACCAATATCTCTAGCTTCTTGCATAAGCCTTGCTGTTGACTCAAAGCTCTGCACGCGGTTGATAGCTTCTTGGGTTTGGATATTAAAGTCCTGCACACCAAGTGAGAGTCTGTTAATGCCAGACTGGTAGAGGGCTTCAAGGTGCTCTTTACTAGTTACTCTTGGGTCAATTTCCACCGCGTACTCATGTTCATTAAGAACCACATCGTCTTTAGTTGCAAGCAAGTCTCTTGCTTGGCCAGCAATTGAAGACAAACTTTCTGGAGCAAACATATTAAAGCTTTTTCTTAGATGGTTGTTTAGATCAAGAATCTGCTCTGGACTTAAATAAGTTGGAGTACCTCCGCCCCAAGCCATTTGTACAAGTTTTCTGTTTGAATCAATGAGCTCTGCGTAGTAAGAGATCTCATCTTTAAGACTATTGAGGTAAGTTTTTTCAATACCATGCTGAGGAGAAATTACTACATTACATCCACAGAAATAGCATTGAGATTCACAAAAAGGTAAGTGTAGGTAAATTGCGTAATTGTTTTTTGTTTTATTAGATTTTGCAATTGCTGTTTCAAATTTTTCTTGTGAGAATTCATCTGTCCATTCTGGAGCTGTTGGGTAACTAGTATATCTAGGAACAACGACTCCATATTTATCTACCAAGGACTGGATTTTATCTCGATCAATTGTAATTACCATTAACAATCATTATAGCGGTTTTTTGCTTAGTATTTACTTAATTTATATCTGGCTAAACATAGGTTTTGCCGATTTCAGTAAGACTTGTTGATTATGCCCTGATTTAGAAAGATAAAAGGTAAAGTCAAAAAGTAAAAACGAAAAAGCTTTGCAGCCACGAATTGTAGAGGTCTCCTCTTGAGATCCAAGAAAATGATAACAATACGAAAGCCGGAGAATGAGTGGCGCGTCAAAGCTATTTTCGTTTACTTTTTTTTGACTAAATTTTTCAAGGCTTTAGCCTTGTGATAAATAGTCTATGTTTTACTTAATTTATATCTGGCAATATCTTTTAGGATTTTAATTCTAGCCTTTTCACTCAACTGAGAAGAGAGTGAATCTGGAGATACCCGACCAAATACAACAGTCTCATCTCCTCTAGCAGAAAGATTTGGTCTTGATCTAGAAGACTCAATAATGGAAGGGATAATACCATCTATTAGGCATATTTTGTCGATATGCTTACAATTAACCATATCCTCAGATAGCTCTGCCAACTGATCAAGGTATCTTTTTTTCTTGGATATTGTCTTTGCTAGAGCCTCAGAAGGCTTTGATTCATATTGATCTTCTAAATCTTGAAGCTCAGCGTATATTGCACGGCCATAACTAATTAAATCTTGTGGATATAATGGATATTCAACCTCATCTAGAGTGACAACAGCAATCACATCAGAGGCTCGAAGCTCAAAAGATCTTAGTTGTGTTACTGAAGAAGAGCTTGTCCAAGATGATTTTTCTGATCCAGAAGTGGTTTTGCCTTGATCAGCTCTTGGTGAAAAACCATCACTTTGTCCTAGTTTAAAAAAATCTGTTAAACCTGTTGTTGGCTCTTTTTCATAGAGACACACGCCACTATGTTTGTGAATCTTTGGAGCTTTATTTCCAAAATCATAATTAGCTATAACATTGTCTAAGACAAATGCACCCATATTTCTCTCTCTCCCATAATTTTCAGTAGCAAAACAGCTCTGAAACTCTTATAAGATACAAAGTAGTAGATTAAATATTATTGATAAGAATATGATTTGATACTATCAATAAAAACTTTTGCATTCTCAGGAGGAATACTTGGAATAATTCCATGCCCCAGATTAGCTATATAACCAGGTTCTGAACCGGCAGCTTCAAGCATTTGAATTGTAGTCCGGCGAATCTCATCTGCAGAAGCTAGTAATTTCACTGGATCAAAATTACCTTGGACAGCAATTTTTTGAGAGTTAGCATTAGCAGCAGTCGCTGCAAGATACTGCCTGATATCTTTTAAATTAGCTCGCCAATCTATGCTCAAGCAATTTGCTCCAGACTCGATCATATAGTCAAGAATATTTGCAACACCATTTACATAGAGCGTAACGCTTGCTTCAGGATAGCTCTCTTTGATACTGGCTATGATTTTTTGTTGGTAGGGTAGTGCAAACTCTTTATAATCATCTTGAGTCAGCATAGAAGCCCAGGTATCAAAGAGCTGCACCGCATCAGCACCAGTTTTAAGCTTTAACTTGAGATATTCAGCTATTGTCAGAGAAAGTTTTTCAAGCAATTCATGCATTGCTTGACGTTCCTGGTACATAAATTTTTTGATTTCAGCAAAATCTTTAGAACCGCCACCCTCAATCATATAGCTAGCAAGAGTCCAAGGAGCTCCAGCAAAACCAAGTACAGGTACTTCATCTTGTACTTGATTTTTAATCTCATCGATAGTCTCATAAACAAAACTACAAGAATTAGCAAGCTCAGTAGCACTCAAAGCTTTCAGTTTACTAACTTGTTCAGGAGTCCTAGTAGGATCAATAAATCGCGGCTTACCTGTATCAAAATCCAGACCAGCACCCATAGGCTCTAATGGCACTAAAATGTCCGAGAACATAATAATGGCATCAACACCAAGAATTTCTAGTGGTTGAATAGAAACTTCAGCAGCCTTACTAGGATTTTT
>CAWUIS010000100.1:0-6734 GCA_963922625.1 uncultured Candidatus Melainabacteria bacterium
ACTTTTTCAAGTAGCTCAGTATCATAGCCGCTTTTGGTGCCATCCCGGTCCATGCTGGTTAGTAAAAGCTCACCGGCTCCTCTTTGGTAAGCTTCACTGATCCAAGCAAGAGCATCTAGCCCTGTGGCGTTGCGACCACCTTTGGTAAAAACCTCCCAGCCACTTACTGTGCTGCCAGTACGTTTAACATCTACTGCTATGACAGTGCACTGCGAGCCAAAGGTTTTGGCTGAGTCATTAATTAGATCAGGGTTTCTGACAGCACCAGAATTGATACTAACTTTATCTGCTCCAGATTGCAGTAGCTTTGAAATATCCTCGATACTATTAACACCACCACCAACGGTCAGAGGGATAAAAACCTCTTGAGCAGTTGCTTTGACAACTTCATAGGTTGCCTTTCTGTCTTCATGGCTTGCAGTAATATCCAAAAAGCAAAGCTCATCAGCGCCTTCGCGGTAGTAACGAGCAGCTAATTCTACTGGATCACCAGCATCCTTAATATCAACAAAGTTGACTCCTTTCACCACTCTTCCGTTGTCTACATCTAAGCAAGGTATAATTCTTTTACAGAGCATATGAACCTAGATCTTAGCAGCTTTAAATCGCTTGAATACGATAGCCGGAAGCTCCAAGCTAATTCTGTTTTTGTAGCCATCAAAGGCGAGAAAGCTGACGGGCACGATTATATCGCTGCTGCCTTAGAAGCTGGTGCTGGCTTGATTATTTATGAAAAAGGTTCTTTTCAACCGAGCCAAGAAGAGCTAAAGCAAGCCAAATTTATTGAAGTTACCGACAGCAGGGAAGCGCTTGGAAAATATTCAGCAGAGTTTTTTGGCATGCCATCGCAGCACTTGAATATCATAGGTATCACCGGCACTAATGGTAAAACCACTGTTGCTCATATTATTCAAGAAATACTAGAAAAAAAATCCAAAACAGCAATGCTAGGCACCATGGGGCTCAGGCTCAATTCTCAAGAAGCCTACAAAGACCTTGGGCACACAACCCCGCAAGCAAAAGAACTACAAGCAGAAATCAAAAACTTAGTAGACACTGGTTTTAAGCATCTAACTATGGAAGTGAGTTCTCATGCTTTAGATCAAAAACGCGTTTACGGGCTTCAGTTCAAGCAAGCTATCATCACTAATCTCACACAAGATCATCTTGATTATCACATCAGCATGGATAATTACTTCAAAGCTAAAGCTTTGATTTTCAAGCAAACAAGCAAGCTTGCTATTTTAAATGCTGATGATGCTTACTACAAACGTTTCAAGGAAGCAGCTCAAGACTTGCTTATAAAGACTTATGCTATTGAAAATAGCGCTGATTACCAAGCAAATAATGTTGAGTTCTCAAGTTCAGGACTTAGCTACGATCTTAAGTTTGAAGGCAAGCAGGTAGCTTACATCAAACTTGCTTTGCATAGTATGTTTAATGTCTATAACTCGCTTGCTGCGATATGCTCGCTGCACCAAGAAGGTTTTAGTTTTGAAGAGATTCAAGCAAATCTAGCCCAGCTCAAACCAGTTCCTGGGCGCTTTGAGGTTGTTGCTCAAGAGCCTTTGTGTATTGTTGATTATGCCCATAGCCCCGATGGACTTTTAAACGTCCTGAAAGGAGCGCGTCAATTGGTTGATTCTGGAAATTTGATTTGTCTTTTTGGTTGTGGCGGGGACAGAGATATAACCAAGAGACCGAAAATGGCAAAAATTGCTTTCGAGCACTCTGATTTTGTTTATGTCACTTCAGACAACCCACGCTCAGAAGACCCTGAACAAATCATCGCTGATATTCTGGCTGGTATTCCTGACCTCTCAAAGACCAAGGTTATAGCTGACCGGAGACAAGCCATACAAGAAGCCGTCAAAAGTGCTAAACCAAATGATGTGCTTGTTATCGCTGGTAAGGGACACGAAGACTATCAAATTTTAAACAGCGGCACTATACACTTTGATGACCGTGAAGAGACCCTTGCGGCTCTTGATCTTGTTTCTGGTTAACGTTTCTTTCGGTAGAGATACTTGACCACATTACTTCAGCGACAGTATTTAGAGCTGTTTTGGCGTGGTTGAAAATTTCATTGGCATCCTCACTTAGATTCATAAATCTTTGCATTAAGTCCATTACAGTAGGTACTAAGAAAAACTGACCGACTTTTTGTAGTGTTTTTTTGATTTTTTCAGTTTCACCAGGTGGGAAAAATATCAAAGACAAATCACCTTTAAAACCACCAAGTGCTCTCAATGAACCAAAGATTTTTGAAAAAGTACTATTCAAGTCATTTCTTGCAAAAAGCATCATAGGTATGGCACCCAAAAACATTAATGCCGAGCCGCCCAGTGACAGGAAAATTCTTGTTCTTTCTTTAAAATCTACTTGAGGCTTGAACAGATCAGAAACCAGGTCTTTAAAACCATCTATGACTTTTTTATTGTTTACAGCAAAACCATCTTCTTTTTTAAGATCACCTGTTTTTTTCATAACTTGATCAAGGGTGATATTGATACCGGAAGAAAGACCATAAGGCACCTGAAAATTATGAAAAGGCACAGTTGGCATTAATGCTGTTGGCACGAATCTAGCGATTGCTTCAAACGTCCTCTTGCCATCCAGAGCTTCTAGTCCAGTAATAAGTTTGACAACAAAAGGCACGCCATATTTTGAGAAATTAACAGCGGCTTTTTTAACATCATCGCTTAGTGTTTTTGGCACAAAACTGATAAAAGGCAAAGTCGCTCCAAGTGTATGCAGCCCAATTGTTGCCCAGTTAAACCAATGGTGATAGTTTTTTCTGACGTACAGATACAAATCATCTGGCTTTTGTTTTGCCTCAGGCTGATGATTTTCTGCCTCAATATCTTCTCGAAATTTTCTATTAAAGCCAGCATCATTCAAAGCAGGAACTGGGGCTCTGTCAAAAGCTCCAAAATTAGGAATATTTGCTGTAGCTGCAAGTGTGGTCAAGAAATAAACAAGCCTTTTTGAAATTCAAATTGCTTATACACATCCAGCTTTGAACTAATAATGAAAATTTGGGCAAGCTTTTAGGCTTGCATAGACATACACATCATAGACATCTCAAAACTCATAGAGTCATTGGCCAAAGGCAGTTTTGATTTATCGACTTTTTGCTTCATTTTTCAAGTAAAGCTCGGATGTGTATTGCGTAATACTAGCATGAACCAATTTTACTTGTCCTAGTCCAGGTACCAACGGTCCTACTAAACAGAATTTTGCGGTAGGTGATCATAATGATGACCGTCCAGCTTGTCATTAAGTAAGCTACACCTAAAAAAGAATTGAAAAAGGCAGGGATCACCCCTTGGTTTTTATAAATACGCAAGCCATTAAACTGCACACTATAAAGCCCAGCGGCAAGTGCCATGGTTACTAGCATCAAAAAGCTGAAATAAGTCTCTTTCCCTGTCAGCAACAAAAAAACCTCATAGCAAATATCAACTGTAAGCAAAAGCGGGATACTAAACTCGCTGAGAAAAACAAAGGTATCAAAGATTTGGTTCAGACTTAGATTACCTGGCTTTAAAAGCTGTAAAAAATAATTGAGATAACGGCGCATACTGCCCTCAGCCCAACGGCGTCTTTGTTTGATAAAGCCTGCAACGGTGGGTACTCCCTCTTCAAAAACTTGGTTTTCAGGACTAAATCTAATATCCCAGCCATTAACATGCAGGCAGGTTGATAAATCCAAATCATCGGTGATAGTTTCTTCATTCCAGCCACCAACATCATCTAAAGCTTCACGTTTAACCAGCTCACCGTTACCACGCAGTTCAACAGTGCCGCGGATACTGTCTCGGCCCATCTGCAGGTAAGTATCCATTGCGTATTCTTGATATTGACAGCGGGTCAGTAAGTTTTTCTCAGGGTTAGAAATTACTTTTTGTGCTTGCACTGCAGCCACTAAAGGGTCTCCAAGATACTTGACTATATTCTCCAGAAAATTCTCACCGATTCGGGCATCAGCATCTAGTACACAAATAACCTCACCATTAGAAACACGGTAAGCATCATTAAGAGCTGCAGCTTTACCAGGAGCAGCATCATGGGGACGGTTGATAACAATCACTTTGCCTTGAAAACGAGCTGCAACTGAATTCATAATGCTCAAAGTCTGGTCGGTACTCCGGTCGTTGATAGCATAAATTTTCAGGTCAGGGTATTTAAGTTCGACTAATCTTTCAAGCGTAGAGCCAATCACAGACTCTTCATTGAGAGCTGAGATAAAAATATCTATGCTCGGTTGATAAAGTTCTGGAAGCTCTCTTGGGTTTCTTCTTCTGTGGTATTGAGCTATAAAAGTAAAAAAACCATGGATGGTAAAATACCAATAATCAATGCAAGAAAAACAAGAGAAGTATTAGATGGTAAACGGTTCTGAAATGAATTGGGCATAAACTCATCCATCATTTTGATCAAAAAATACATAAGAAAAATCAACCCAAAAAGTAGAAGTCTTTCTTTTTGTGTGCCTTGCCAAAAACTAAAAATTTTTGATCTAATTTTGCTGCGATTTTCTTTGTTGAGTACTTTAATCATGGTGAAGTATTTCTTGCATCATTGAATTTATTTCATCTGGCTTAGTGATCCAGTAGCCTCCCTTGGCAAAATCACCTGGCAGGGTATAACTCTGGAAACTCTCTTCCGATAAAGATCTTAGCAAAATTCCAAGCTCAAACATCTCTTTAAAGCTCATATCTGTCAGAAAAGATTTTCCTGAGTTTTTCAGGATATAGACTAGCTTGAAAATCATGTCCTTTTCTGCAACACGTTTAATCAAGGCTCTGAAAAACATATGCTGCCTTTTAATACGTCCGATATCACCATCAAAATTGTCTCTATAGCGCAAAAATTGCATGATTTGACCTGCATTAAGCTCTTTAAGACCAGCTTTTAAGTCAATATAAAGCCCTGCACTAAGGTCTTGATAGTACATATCCTTGGGCACAAAAATCTTCATACTACCGAGCTGCTCGACTAGCTCTTCAACTGCTTTCATACTAAAAACAGCAACATTGTCTATTTCTATTTTGAGCAGTCTTTTTACTGCTCTTTTAGTGAGTTGATAGCCACCAACTTGATTAGCTGAATTGATCTTATGAAATTTATAATTCTTCAAATCTATATAGCTATCTCTCGGGATACTGATGATAGAGACTCTGGTTTTACCATTGCTTTGTGGGTCTATATAAAGCAAGGCTATAAAATCAGAGCGCCCATTCCAATCCTTGAGCTTACCTGGAAATAAAGCATCTGCCCCAAGCAATAAAATCGACTTTGGTTTTTCTAATTGCTTGTTTCTATGTCTTGATACCGGCTTTTGAGGCTGCAAAAGCCAAAAAGCACATAGCCCGAGCAACAAAAAAGCTATAAATCCAATTATAATGCTGGTGTGTCTCTTATGAATAAGAAACTTATAACATTAATTCTGGGCAGTATCCTGCTATCTTCTTGTGGTTCGCTTGGCAATATGGTTGGTGTTTCCAATGCTTTTGTAGATGTGCCTCCTGGTGAGTACAAAGGCTTTGCTCTTCTAAAAGACAGTGAGGCTGCAAAAGTCCCAGTTAGCATCACCTTTTTACCTAAAGATAAAGACTTAACCGATGGTGTTGGAGTTTTACTTTTCAAGCAAAATAGCCAAAGATTTTATTGGCGCTCAGATGGCAACAATATGGACACCTGGAATGTCCTATTTACCAAAGATAGTAATCTTTACTCAAGTATCAAAAACACATTCAAATTCGATGGCATCGTTATGGCTAGAGCTACCGAAAACAAAGTCACAGGTAACCTGCATCTCGATGAAGATGGTGAAATTGCAGATTTTTTCGTGGAAGCTTTTCAGCATTTTATGCCCGCAATTATCCCTCCTAAAGAAGCGATTGCCGTGAAGGCTGGTGAAGTGATTCAAATCGAAGTCGAGAAAGCTGGCGATGACATGAAAGCTGTTTCAGCAAGCTTGGTATCAACCGGAGAAGATGAAAAATCTTACGAGCTTAAGTTACAAAGATTTGAGGATGCTAAAGACGCTGGCAAAAAAGCAATTTTCATGAAGACCAGCTCCAAACTTGCCAAGGGAGAATATTTGCTTAGTATTATGCGTTCTGGGGCTCATCAAAGCAATTCAATCCCTGTTAATATAATATAAATCAGCATTATGTGCCTGATTTAGGGAGCTGTCTTTTGAATAAAGAGGATATTAATATAGCTGTAGTTGGTTGCGGCCATTGGGGCAAAAACCTTGTACGCAATTTCTACGAATTGGGCTGCCTTGGTTGTATCTGCGACCGTAGCGATGCTAGCGTTGAACAGGTTGAAAAAAATTACCCCAATATCAATATAGTCCAAGACTTTGATGAGGTCTTAACAATGGATGAGATCAATGGCGTGGTCATTGCAACACCTTCAAGCACTCATTACGAGCTTGCAAAAAAATCTTTACTGGCTGGTAAGCATGTCTATGTTGAAAAACCTTTGGCACAAAATCTCAAAGAAGCGGAAGAATTACATCAAATTGCCCAAGAAAAAAATATGGTTTTGATGGTTGGTCATTTGCTGATGTATCACCCTGCTGTAAACAAACTCAAAAGCCTAATTGAAGAAGGTGAGCTTGGTGAAGTTCAATATATAAACTCAGACCGCCGCAACTTCAATCGCAATCAAAGACGCGATTCCAATGCTATGTGGGACTTAGCTCCTCATGATTTCTC
>CAWUIS010000101.1:0-6692 GCA_963922625.1 uncultured Candidatus Melainabacteria bacterium
GCGCAAATTAATTCAGCTTTAGAAAAAAGAGAGAAAATTCTAGACTATCTTCAAAAAAATAATCTAGAGCTAGAAGACAAGCTTATCAAAGCAGAGTGGCAAAGCTATCTCAAAAACTACAAAGACCTCAAGGACTTTCAAGGTAAAATCTCAGATAGTTACCTGGATATAAAAACTATCAAAGCTAGATTTATACAAAATTTGAGCTTCTCAAAATACTTTAATCTAGTTGTCATACCAAATATCAAAAAAGATATCCAACTTCGCAAAGATATTTATAACCTTGCTCTCAAGAACAATTTACAAATCGATGAAGCAGAATTCAAACAAGAATTACAGCAAGTAACAGAAAACTTTGGTGGTTATAAAAAATTCACAGCTTTAATGGAAGAAGCGAGGCTTGAAATCACTGATCTTGCTTTTTTGATTCGCTCAGAAATGCTCCGGCAGCAAATACTTTCAGGAGTCTTGCATGAAAACATTGAAAGTGACAACGAACTCATAGCAAATATAGATAGTGCCGCAAAAAACCTTTACTACAACTCCTCTCAAAGTCAAAGCCCGCGCTATTTTTTCAAACAAGCCTTTATCAGCAAATCAAAACCAGGTGCCCAAGAAAAAATCAAAGCCGCTCACCAAAAATTTAGGGAGATACACAAACTCGAGTATTTATGGAATGAACCACAAGTAGAAGTCTATAGTATGCATAGCCCTGTTGAAAAATTCTCAAGCTTGTACCACCCAGCAATCAAATCCGCTGTAATGGATTTAAGCAACGATGGTTTATTCATTAGTAAAAGAATTAGCCCAATTATAGAAACAGAACATGGTTTTCATGTTTTTCAGTTAGAAAATATCGAGAATCCTGGCAGCGAGAGTCTTAATGATTCCAAGGCTAAGATTATTGCAAAAATCAAAACACAAAAATCCAAAGAACTTCTCGGCTCTCTTAGAGCAAAGCTCGATACTGCAAATTAATTTCAAGACTCATAGATTTGGATTCTAATGACTTTGGAATATAAGTAAACCGAGGCAAAGAGTTTTGAAAAAAATCTTTGCACAGCTTATTGAAGGTTTTGTTTGTACTTGGTTTTAGTAGCTTCACGGACTCGACATAGCCAGTTTTAAAGTCAGGTTTGATTTCAATAGAGTTGTAAAGTTTTTCTTTAGCAAGATCACTCAAGATTTCAATTTCTGCTAGTTCTTCAGCTTCTAGCTTAGATAAATAATCAAACCAAGATACTCTGATCTTTTTCAAAAGATCTAGTAAGTAGTATTTTTCATTCTCACTTAGTTCGCTTTTAGCCATAATTTCGGCTTCTTCATCAAAAAGCATAAGTTCTAGTAGCCCTGAGTTCTCCAATACACGGTAATTAAAAAGATTTAGAAATTCTTGTCCGATAATTGTTTTTGATTTATTGATAATAAATTTTTGGTTTTTTACAACTAAATCTTTTTCTTTTGTATCTTTAAAAATCATCTCGGGTATGACAACAGCAAGCTGCAAACGTGCTTTACTAATATCTTCTTGCCAGTCCATAAGCCTTAGATTATAGTCAGTCAATTTTGCTCCCAGCAAAGAGAGCTGAGATTCTGCAATATAGTTTGACTTTGATGTTTTATCCAAATCAAATTCAATATAGTCATAATTTGCAATCCTATTGAGTGCAAAAATCTTAGAATTTGAAATGGGGATTTCTAATTTTCCTTTTGGCTTATTACTGAGTAAGTGTGACTCGAAACTTGTAAGTTTTGACATGTCTTTCATACTCTTCAAAAGCGTAATTGGAGTTGCAAAAATTAAAAACACCAAAGAAAAACTACACAGAAGACCAATTAGGTTTATTGTAAAAACTGAAATCGCTGCAAAAAGTTTAGACAAAAAAGCTCTTGGTAATTCTAGTACCCTAGAAGAAACCAAAGCATCATGAAGACTACGTTTCTCAAGATTAAAAGCCATAGACACAAAGCCTAAACCAAAGAGAAACAGAGAAAAGAACGACAAAAAGGTTCTAAAAAAAGATCTTAAAATACCGATAGTAGTATTTTTATTGAGATCGACAAGGCGCAAACCTAAAAGTATTTTAGCTAAATTCGCACCTGTAAGACCTTGCATCACCGAATCAACCAAAAGTAAAAACAAAAAAACAGACAAAGACAAAAGCCAAAAACGATAATCCAAAAAGCTCAAACTAAATAGCCGAGTGAAATAAATCAGCGACATCAAGACTGCAGTATTTAAAAGTAAAAAGAACAAAGTCAAATAGCTTGAAGCTATTCTCAACCAAAAACCAGCAATCTTCAATCCAGAATCAGTCATTATCCCAGTCTATCACTGAGTTCAATCAATTCAGCAAGTTCAAGAGACTCACCTCTAAGATTTTCACTAAGCTCTAAAAGTTCTATTTCTCTATCTTGATAGCCAGCTGCTTTAAGACCATTTTTCATTTTTTTGCGGCGATTTGCAAAAATAGCTTTGATCATACGTCTTAATTGCTTAGGTTTTTGACATTGATATTTATTTTCATCTCGGACTTTGATTTTTATAAAAGCGGAATCTACTTTTGGAGCAGGCCAAAAGCACTCGCTTGGTACATCAACACAAATTTCAACATCAGCCCAATAACGAATCAATAAGGTTATCGCACCATAGCTTTTAGTACCTGGATTAGCAATCAATCTTTGAGCAAACTCTTTTTGCACCATAATATTGATTTCAGAGACATGAGGACGGTTAGGATTCTCTAGTGCCATCTCACCGAGAAAATGCAACAATATCCTTGTGGTAATTTGATAGGGGATATTAGCAACAATCTTTACTTTTCTATCTAAGTCAGGAAAAATCTCATCGATATTCAGTGACAAAATATCTTTCCTAAAATAATCAAAATTGGCATGATTAGCTTTCAAAATATCTAGATTCAAAACAGCATTAGCATCTAATTCAACAGCTCTCAAAAGCTTAGTTTTCTTCACCAACCTTTCTGTCAAAAAACCAATACCAGGACCAATTTCCAAAACATAATCTTGCTCTGCATCAAGATTTGCTGCTGCCACGATATCATCTAGCTTGTTTTCATCAACAAGAAAATTCTGCCCCAACTCTTTTTGGGTTGGGTATTGTTTAGCTCTTTGAATTAAACTTGTCATGCCACCAACTGGTCGAGCTTACCAGCATCATTCAATGCATAAAGATCATCACAACCACCAATAGACTCTCCAGCAATAAAAATCTGTGGCACCGAGCGCTTATTGCCCTTAGTTTTTTTAGACATTTCATCACGGGCAGCTTCATCACCATCAACTTTGATCTGTTCATATTTAAAGCCTTTTTCATTAAGAAGCGCAAGTGCTCTTTGGCAAAATGGACAAGCATCCCAGGTATAAATAACAATCTCTTTAGTTTGCATAGAAAAATTATATCAGCTGTTCTGTTCAGCCTTGGATCATTAAAACCTCGGCTGAGGCGCGCTACAATGACAGACTGTGTTTAAGAACATTTTCAATAAAATCAAAGACAAACTTGGCTTCAAAGAAGAAAAAGATAGCCCAGTTTCAACTGAAATTACCCAAACTATAGAAGATAAGGTCGTAGATGAAAGCTACCTTGAAAATCTAGAAGAAGAGCTTATTAAAAGTGACCTTGGAGTAAATATAGCTCTAGATTTCGTAGAAAGCTTACGTAAAGAATCGAAGCTCAAAGTATCACAGATACAAACAAAGCTCAAAGAGTTTTTACTAAAAGCTTTTGAAGGACAAGAAGATTTTTCAGATTTCAAGCTTGAAACCAACAAGCTCAATATCATCTTGGTAGTAGGAGTCAATGGTGTTGGTAAAACAACAAGCATCGCGAAGCTAGCACATAAATTCAAACAAGAAGGCAAAAAGGTTTTGATTGCAGCTGGAGATACATTTAGAGCAGCAGCAGAAGAACAATTAAATATTTGGGCTCAAAGAGTTGGCTGTGACATAGTCCAGCTTGAAGAAGGCGCAAAATCATCAACAGTAGTTTACAAAGCACTTGCAAGAGCTCAAGCTGAAAACCATGAGCTGTTAATTATAGATACAGCTGGCCGTCTGCAAACCAAAAAGAATTTGATGGAGGAGCTATCTAAACTAGATGAAGTAATCAACAAACAACTTTCTACTCATAACAAACAAACAATGCTGGTACTAGATGCTTCCACTGGACAAAACGCGCTGTCACAAGCGGAGCATTTCAATGAAGCAACAAAGCTTGATTTTATATTTTTAAGTAAGTTTGATGGTACAGCAAGAGCTGGTATTGTTTTTTCTCTTGCTCATAATTACAAGCTACCAGTTAAGTTCATTGGCACCGGTGAGACTCTTGAAGATATAGAACTTTTTAATTTAGAAGATTTTATTTCTAAATTGCATTAGCTTAACTACTTGGTTATCACAAACTAATAACTACTGGTCATCCCGAACGCATGTGAGGGATCTCATATCGCTAGGAATTCTTTCTGCTCAAGCCCTTTTGGAATCACTGGCACAGCTGGTGTTGTATTATTCCAAATATTTGGAATATTTGTGGAAACAATCTGCCCATTAACCTCACGCTTTATCGAGCGCTTTGTATTTCCACTGAAAATATCCCAAGCTAATTTACCTACAAATTCCACTGGGTCTTCCTCTTGAGCTTCAGGATTAAAATTTAGCTTAGGGTTAAAATTCAAAGCCAAGGCTTTTTCAAAAGCTGAAACTTCTTCGGCTTTTATATCTTTTTCAATTTTGCCATAGCTATTTTCATTAAGATTAACTACAATATCACCTTGTCTTAGCTTGTTGCCAAATTCAGTATAAGCTCTTTGGGCATCAGGACTTGGAATTCTACCATCTTCAACCCAACCCTCATGATTGTTTTTCCTTAATACTTTTCCTGAATACTCAGCTTCTTCTTCACCTGATTTTTTAACAAAAATTGGCAAATGAATATCAGCTTGAGTATCTTTAGGGTCAGCCATTTCTTCTATCTGAAAATCTAGAACTGAAAGTGGTGTCTTTCCTTTGTAAACAGCAAAGAAATGAGTCGTTCCAGCTTCTGCTTTAGATGAATAAATATCACTATTACCGATACATAAACCTGTAACCTCAGTAATTTTCTGAAATTCTTCAAACGAAGTTAAGTTCCTGATTTGAATATCACCCTCAATTTCGATCGGCTGATTGACTAATGCCTGCCAGCCTGTCTTTGGAAGATATTGTGTTAGCATTCCATCAAAATTATTACGGGATCTATGCAAGTCATTTGACCATTTTAATAAATTACTTAAGTTAACGTTGCCATTATGTATGCTATTGAGCCATTTAATTAAAACCAGACTGTTATCACGAATGAATGTGTCAAGTTCAGTAGGACTAAGATTTTTACAAAACTCTTGCCCTTTATCTTGGTAGAGTTTTGGTAATAATAAATAGCGGAATATTGGAAGCACACCATCAGTGATATTTGAAAAATCATAAACACTTGATTTACTCAACCTTTCAGTAAAATTTTTTACAACTCGTTTCTCAGTTGGAATCAATATATCTTCTAAATTCGTTTTAAACTTTTTTTGGTCTGACGGAGAAAACTCGTCGACTAATTTATCTATCATTAATTTTGCAGCTAATGCTGCTCGTAAACTTTTAATGTATTCTTTTTTGCTTCCAGTAGTATTGATTAAATTTTTATAGGTATCTTCTAAAGAAACCTCATTCAAATTTTCAGCTTCAGGACCTAAAAGATTTTTTGCAATATATTTCATCGTCTGTTTATCAAGAGGACGGTCTTGCATTAAATCAAGGTAGCGAATAGCAGCTTCTAGATTGTAATCTATACCAACTGCATCCACAAAAATATTAGGTGGTAAATCTTTATCGCTTAAAACTTTTTGAGCTTGCCTGAAACGAAAATGAGATCCCTCTATATTGGCACCTCTTAAATTAGCAACCTCTAACTTTGCTCCCCTTAAATCTGCTCCTCTTAAATCTGCATCCTCTAAATTTGCTCCTCTTAAATCTGCTTCCCTTAACATTGCTCCACTTAAATTTGCACCCTCCAAATTTGCTCGAGTTAAATCTGCTCTATCTAAATTTGCTTTTCTTAAACCTGCTCCTGTTAACTTTGCTCTCTCTAAATGTACTCTATCTAAATCTGCATCCTCTAAATTTGCTCTATCTAAATTTGCTCTATCTAAATTTGCTTCTCTTAAATTTGCTTCTCTTAAATTTGCTCCTCTTAAATCTGCTCCACTTAAATCTGCATCCTCTAAATTTGCTCCTAATAAAAACTTATTTGGATAATCACCGTTTGCTGTTAGCCATATAGTTTCATTAATTACGCTTTCCAAATATGAGATTAGACTTTGATAAGCTTCTAATTCTTGACCTTGCTTTGCATCAAAAATACTTCTATAAATAGAGTAAATTTTTTTATCAGATTCTCTTAGTTCATAATTGTCGTCTGGAAAAAAACCCAATGTAAGCCTAAAAAATTGATCTAGGTAATGATCTAATCCTTTAAGATCTGAATCTTTGAGTTCTTTAATTTTTGTAAGATGACTACTAAGTGGCACCTTAGGTGGAAAAGAAACCGACATGCCAAAGATAATAGCGCAGAATTAAATAAAAATGCGACAATATTCAATGGAGACTCTTTAAATTTAGGGTCTTTCAAGACTTCTTCTAGT
>CAWUIS010000102.1:0-6608 GCA_963922625.1 uncultured Candidatus Melainabacteria bacterium
TGCTGCTGACACGGTAGAGAGAATGGGACAAGCAATGGGTTTTCATCCAGAAGCTTTTCTAGAAGCAACTGAAAAGTTTAATGTACCTCCAGAAGATATAGTCAGAGTTGCATCAATGATTGATCAAGCTGCTGCACCAGCAGGTTTTAATCCTTTTGCTGGAAAGCCTCCTCTTTTGCCAGAAGAAGTTCCAGAAGGTTCTCATATTCCAGGGCTATTCCCACCAGATTTTTTTAAAAAGCATATGCCACCAGAGTTTGATTTTTTTGAACACCTTGGTGAGCATGTTCCTCCACCAGGTGGTTTTGGTGTATTGGATGAGAATGGTAAGTTAAAACCGCCACTTCCAGGTACTTTTATGATGCCTCCAGGAATGCAGCCTGATCCAAATGCAGAATTTCCAGAGCAAGCATTTTTCCCTCAAGGTGTAACTATTCCAGAAGGTTTTCCTATGCCTCCAGAAGCACAAATCCCTCCAGGTGTGATACTTGGTGAAGGTTTTCAGCCTCCACAAGGCTTTGATATTCCTCCAGGTGCGATTTTGCCACCAGGTTTTGAAGAAGAATTTGCTGGCTTTGTTGAATTCAAAGATGATTTTCAACCCCCAGAAGGTTTCCAGCCACCTCCAGGTTTCTTTGCTGATGCCCAGGGTAACTTTGGTATGCCTGATGGTTTCCCGCTTCCAGAAGGTTTTGTCGCTCCTGAAGAAGCTTTAATGATGCCACCACCTCCAGGTTTTGAAAGACCACCTTTACCTCCAGGCTTTGAATTTAGAGAAGGTGATGTACCCCCACCTCCAAGTGATTTCTTCGCTTCAAACCCAGATATTAAATTCCCTCCTGGTTTTGATCCAAGAACAGAGTTTGGTCCTGAGCATAGTTTCGAACCACCTCCAGGTTTTGATGAAAATCATCAAGGTTTTGGTGGACCACAACATGATTTTGAACAATTCAAAGGTGATAATGCAGAATTTTTTGATCCTTTTGGTGGTAAGTTTGAACTTCCTCCACCACCCGGTGAAGGAGGAGAGCATCTGCCTTTCATTCCACCTGAACTAAGAGGCGATGATTTTGATCCAAACAATCCAGGTGACTTTTTTGAATTCGCTCCACCACAAGTAAACGAACCAAACAATCCAGGTAACCCAGGAGAGCCTGCACCAGGAAATGAACCAAACAATCCAGGTAACCCAGGAGAACCGGCACCAGGAAACGAACCAAACAATCCAGGTAATCCAGGAGAACCGGCACCAGCTCCGAATGATCCACCACCACCTCCTCCACCTCCTGCTGATAACCCAGTACCAGCACCTGCACCTGCGCCAGAGCCAGCTCCTCAAGAGCCAGCTCCTGTAGTCAATCCATTCAGTGTTGATGCTGATGCCGGCAACAATGATGTTCAACCAGTGCTTGTATTTGCTGATACTAGTAGCCAGAGTAATGTCAAAGCGGGTGTGAATACTGACATTGCAGTAAGCACTAGCTCAAAAGCAAGAAAGATGACTGGAAGCGAAGGTATCTATATTGTTGGTAAAGCCAAAAGTGGTAAAACTTCAGCTTTAATTCCTGTCATTATTGATCCGAGTCTAAGCAATACTGATTTAGTGCTTTCACTTGCAGAGTCTGATAACTCAGTAGAGACAGTTGATATTAATGTTGAGACCAACGATGCTGTTCAGCTTGTTACACAACTTGATGGTAATACTATTGAGATGAGTACTTCAGGTGTAGTTGATAACCTCGGTATCTCTAAAGTTACAGGCTATTTACTTGCTCCAGGTACCAGTGCTTTGAAAATGCAAAAAGCTATCAAAGTCAAAGCTAGTGTTGCAGAAGGAACCGAAGGACAAATTGTTAGCTTCAAGGTTCCAAAGAAAGTTAGCCGGACAGCGGGTGTTTACACCATTACCTTCCAAGACGGAGATGATGTTTACTACGGCAAAGTCACTATTGGTAGCTTGGAAGCTAGAACTGTTACAGGTTCTGTCTTAGCACCAAACGGCGAACTCTAAGTTAATACTTGTCATTGTTTTATTAGTGAAATATAAAGAAATGATCAAATATTAAGACCTTCGCTTTGTGTATTACGTTTGGCGACACGCCCTATATAATGAAAGCTGGGATGAATCTCAGCTTTCTTGATTTTTATAAAGGCAAAAAAGTCTTAATTACCGGTGATACCGGCTTTAAAGGCTCGTGGCTTGCCATTAGTCTTTTGCAGCTTGGAGCCAAGGTCTATGGTTACTCGCTTGAGCCAGAACACAGTAACGATAATTTCATAAGCTCTCAGCTGAGTACTAGGATTCAAAGCCATAGAGGTGACATTAACAATTTTAATGAGCTCAAAAACTTCATCGAAGAGATTCAACCTCAATTAATTTTTCATATGGCAGCTCAACCATTGGTTTTGAGGTCTTATAAAGAGCCGGTATACACTTTTCAGACCAATGTTATAGGTAGTGTGAACTTGATGGAAATTTGCCGGCAGCTTCCTAGTTTGAGAGCTTTGATCATGGTAACAACAGACAAATGTTACGAAAACAAAGAAACCTTAACCCCATATAAAGAAGAGGATGCCCTTGGTGGTAAAGATCCTTATAGCGCTTCTAAAGCAGCTTGTGAGATAGCAGTACAGTCATACATACATTCATATTTTCAAGAGGATGCTAGCCCCAATATTGCAAGTGTGAGGGCTGGTAATGTCATTGGTGGTGGTGACTGGGCCGAAAATCGCATAGTGCCTGATATTTTTCGAGCTATCAAAAATAATGAAGAAGTGGAGCTGCGACACCCTGGAGCTATAAGACCTTGGCAGTTTGTATTAGAGCCAATTTTTGCATATATGAAATTAATGCATGCTTTGGTAGAGCAGGGCAAAAGTTTTCAAGGAGGCTGGAATTTTGGACCCGATCCAGTTGACGAATATTCCGTTGCCGACCTTGTTAGTCATTGTCAAAAAAAACTGACAATTCCCTGTAATTACGACAAAAAGCAAACACCCCACGAGGCAAAATTGCTAAAACTATCTATAGAGAAAGCTAGGCAAAAGCTTAATTGGCAACCTGTCTTGAGTTTCCAAGAAACAATTGACTACACCATTCAAGGTTACCAAGATGAGTTACAAAATCCAGGTGCTGATCTCTATCAATTCAGGCTTGAGCAAATCAAAAGCTATATTGCAAAACTATTATGACCGAGACAACAATTAAAGCCCAAGAAATCAAAGAGCAAATAATGCATTTGATTGGAGAATATTACCAAGAGACTTTTGCTAAACAAGAAAGGCAAGGTGTGCCGGTTAGTGGTAAAGTCTTTGATCACCGTGAGCTTCAATTAATTACAGAATCAGCTTTAGATGGCTGGTTTACCACAGGAAGGTTCAATAAAGATTTTGAAGCTAGGCTAAAAGACTTTATTGGAGTTCAGCATCTACTTACCGTTAATTCTGGTTCTTCAGCTAATTTAATTGCTTCTTTGACTCTATGTTCTTCTGAGCTTGGAGAAAAAAGAATCAAACCAGGTGATGAATTTATAACAGTCGCAGCAAGTTTCCCTACCACCATCAATCCACTAATTAGTTATGGAGCGGTTCCAGTATTTTTGGATGTAGATATTCCTAGTTACAATATTGATACTTCAAGAATAGAAGAAGCTATTAGTGATAAAACTAAAGCCATTGTTATTGCCCATACTCTTGGAAACCCCTATGATTTGGAGAAAATTAAAGCTATTTGCGACAAGCATGATCTCTGGCTCATGGAAGATTCCTGTGATGCTTTAGGAGCACTTTATCAAGGCAAGCATGTAGGTACTTTTGGTGATATTGCAAGCCTGAGCTTTTACCCTGCTCACCATATTACTATGGGAGAAGGCGGTGCTGTTTTTATGAAAGATGGTCGCCTGAAAAAAATAGCCGAGTCACTTCGTGACTGGGGACGTGATTGCTGGTGTCCAACGGGCAAAGACAATACTTGTGGTAAGCGCTTTGAATGGCAATTAGGGCAGCTACCAGAAGGCTATGATCATAAATATATTTATTCACGAATTGGCTACAATTTGAAAATTACTGATATGCAAGCAGCATTGGGTCTTGCTCAACTAGAAAAGCTGCCAGGCTTTGTCGCCAAGCGCCGTGAAAATTTTGACTTACTTAAAACTGGGCTTGAAAAATTTTCTGATAAATTGATTTTGCCTCAAGCTAGCCCAGGCAGTGAGCCTAGCTGGTTTGGCTTTTTGATTACACTCAAAGATGGGCTAGAGCGCAAAGCTGTAATCGATAAGCTCACTCAAAAAGGTATTGGTACCAGATTATTGTTTGCTGGTGATGTGCGTAAACAACCTTATTTTAGTGATATAGACTACCGCTCTATAGGTGAACTGGAAAATACCAAGACTATTTTAGACTCAACTTTCTGGATTGGTCTTGCACCAATGCTAGATAAAGCTGATATTGATTATGTGATTTCTGCCTTTGAGGAGATCTGCTTGTGCAGTCCCTGAGAGAGTTTAGGCGAAAATTTGCTAAAAATACTGTGGTTAAAGCTTTATCTTCGATGAAGCTGACTGTTGTTTTGTTCTTTTTTTTAAGCCTACTGACTTTTTGGGGTACTCTTTATCAAGTTGAACATGGTCTTTATTTGGCGCAAGAAAAGTTTTTCAACTCTTACTTTTTGTTTTTAGGACCAGTCGCTTTTCCGAGTGCAAGAACAGTCCTGTGGTTATTCTCCCTCAACTTGATATTCACTTTGATTTTCAGATTTAATTTCACTTGGAAAAATCTTGGTATAAATATTAGCCATTTAGGAATGCTTTTGTTACTAATAAGTGGGTTTTTGACTCTTAATTTTAGTCAGGAGTCATATATAAATTTAACTGAGGGAGAGGCTCGTAACTTTTCTAGTGACTATCATAAATGGCAATTGATCTTAATCGATGGTGAGCAGAAATATATTTTCCCTTCCAAATTATTCAAAAAACAATCATTGCTAGAAGGCAAGCTAGAGATCGAAAAATACTATAAAAATTCTGCTTTTTTTGATACTCCTTTTGCTGGTCAAATTATAAAAGAACTTAAAACTGAAAAAGATTACGAACTTAATGTACCGGCTTTATTTCTTAAATATACAAGTCAAGCTCAAGAAGAGCTGATAGAGATGCATGGAAACTCTAAGCCCAGTGCTAGTTTGATAGTAGACGGTAAAGAGCTAATATTTTTACTGCGTAAAAAAACTTACAAACTTCCCTTTTCAGTAACACTTTCTAATGTTGAAAGAGTTTTACATTCAGGTACAGAAAAAGCTAAAAGCTATAAAAGCGACGTTGTTATCAAAGATAGTAAATATAGCCGTGATTTTACTATTTCTATGAATAAGCCATTTCGTTATGGACTTTATACTCTTTATCAATCTGGATTTGGTGTCAATCAAGATGGGCAAGAGTTTACTGTTTTGGCTGTTGCAAAAAATATCAATTATTGGCTACCTTATGTGGCGACTGTGATTGCTTCACTAGGACTTTTTATTAATTTTGCCGCTCAAATTATGTTCAGGAGAGAAAGTTAATGAAAAATTTTTTTGCTTTGTCTTTTTTGTTTTTGCTTTTATTGACTACTCAAGCTGCTTTTGCACATGACAATAAAATTGATTTATCAAAATTCAAAGAAGTGATTGTACTTCAAGATGGCAGATTAAAACCTCTTGAAACTTACGCTGCTGATATGCTTTTAAGATTTTCTGGCAGGAAATCTTATGGCAAAAAAGATGCTACTAGCTGGCTAGCGGGGCTTTTGTTTGAGCCGGAAAAAGCTGAGCTGGAGAAAATTTTTCTTATTAATGATCCTGGATTACTAGATGCAATTGGCATAGAGCCTGAGAAGAAAAGGTGCTATAGCTTTAATCAGCTTAAATTTGCAGCTGATAAAATTTTTGATTTTGCAACTAAAGCTTCTAGCCTTGCAGAAGACCAGCGAGCCAATTTAGACAAAGAATTTATTAGGGTTTTTACCAACTTTCATGCTTATATCCAGCTTGTTAACAGTGTTCAATTTAGTTATGAGCATCCTGACTTTTTAGTAGAAAACGAAAATACCAGAGTTTATTTAGGACTCCAACAAAAAGAAAACTCTTTGTTGAACATTATTGAGCGCTCTTCTAAGCTAGAAAAAGTCCTCAATGATACCAGCCCAACTAAGCTAGAAGATCTTGATGATCTGAAAAAAGAGGTTTTGAGATTATCTGTTAATTTATTTTCATGGATAGAGAGAATTAAAGACTACAATTCTGTCTTTGTCCTCAAACCAGAACTGGCTCTTGCTCCCTATCAAAAAGATGGTACTTTAGTATGGACTAATCCCTTAGAGCTTTTAATTGCTAATGATGTTCAAGACAAAGGTCAAGTTTATCTGGTAGATGATATCTACCAGGCTTACCATCAGCAGGATCAAGAGCTTTTTGATCAAGCAGTATCAAAATTTAATGCCTATGTATTGGGTCAAATACAAAAATTTGAGAAAAGAGTCCCTCAAATAAAGTTAGAGCTTGTTTACAACCAGCTAAATTTATTTTTTTGGGCAAAGCTGATATTTGGACTTGCCTTTATAATTGCGATGCT
>CAWUIS010000103.1:0-6578 GCA_963922625.1 uncultured Candidatus Melainabacteria bacterium
TGGGATACTTTGTCTTTTTGGCTTTGTATCACAAAGCACGCTCAAGTATTGCCATCCTAATAGCAACACCATTAGATACCTGCTTGTAGATCAAAGAGCGGGGGCATTCAATGAGCTCATCAGCAATTTCAACCCCTCTGTTAAAGGGAGCCGGGTGCATTATGACGGCGTGTTCTTGCATTTTTGCAAAACGTTCCATGGTTAAGCCAAAATCTTTAAAGTAAGAAGAAGTATCTGTCACTAATTCTTTATGACGTTCTTTTTGCAGGCGTAATAGCATCACGACATCAGCTTGAGCAACAGCTTCATCAGCAGAAACTCTTTGAGTATGGTTACCTAGAATCTCATCTGGCATAAGAGCATCTGGACCCGCCAGTAAAACTCGAGAGCCATATTTTTCTAAAGCTAAAATATTAGAACGCGCTACTCTTGAGTATTTGATATCACCAATAATGGCAACTTTCAAATCCTCAAGCCTATTAAAATGTTGCCTAATAGTTGCTAGGTCTAATAGAGCTTGGCTAGGATGTTCATTAGAACCAGCACCAGCATTGATAACGGCAAGTTTTACTTTTGATGCAATATCACTAAGTATAGTTTCCTCAGAAGTTCTAATAATGACAATCTGCACCCCCATAGCCTCTAAGGTTTTGAGTGTGTCGTATAAAGTCTCTCCCTTTTGGGTGCTTGATACTTTATGATCAAAATTAAGAACATGAAAACCAAGTTTTTTAGATGCTACCTCGAAAGAGAATCGTGTCCTGGTACTAGATTCAAAAAATAGATTTGCAACAATTGGATTGTCTATTTTTCTTGGTCCAAATGAAACTTTACTATTCAATTTATCAGCCCAATGATCGCCACGATCAAGGATGATATTTATATCTTCACTACTTAAGTCTGAAAGAGTAATTAAATCTGTCGCTTTTTGAATTGGCACAGTTAACATATCCAAGCTCCGCCTAGTAGCTTAGCAGAATCTTCTTTATCGTAAAATGCTAAAGCTTGCCCAGGCGTAATCGCAGATACCGGCTCTTTAAACTCAACTTCAACCTTATCATCTTCAATGAGCTTGACACGAGCCAGACTAGGATCAGAATTGTATCTAATCTTGACCAGAGCTTCAAAATCACGCTCATCAAAGCCAATCATATTACGGCTTTTACCAAAAGTTTTTTGACCAAGCAGCTTTTCTTTAGTGCCCACAAATACCGTATTGGTCTTGGGATTAATCTCCACCACATATAAAGGCTCTGGATATGCAATACCAAGACCTTTACGCTGTCCATATGTGTAATTAAAGCTACCTTTATGCTGACCTAATACTTCACCAGAGTCTATCTCAACAATATCTCCTGGTTTTTCTCCAAGAATTTTTAAAAGATAATCTGAGTTGGTCATACCATTACTAACAAAACAAATATCCTGAGATTCTGGTTTATCAGCAACGCAAAGTTGCCCTTCTTCAGCAAGCTCACGCACTTGTGATTTTTCTAAATCTGCTAATGGAAAGACTGTTGCAGAGAGTTGTTCTTGAGTCAAACCCCAAAGCATATAGCTTTGATCCTTATGGGATTCAACAGGACGGTGAATCTCATAGCCAGAATCATTTTTAACAAGCTTTGCATAATGCCCCGAAGCTAAGTGAGTAGCTCCAAGTTTTGTAAGAGAGTAGCTTAATAATGCCCCCCATTTAATATCATTGTTACAACTAATACAAGGGATCGGTGTCTCACCTCTTGCATAAGATTGATGAAATTCATCAATAATGCCATCCTTAAAGTCTGATCTCAAATCAATAGCGTGATGCTCAACACCCAACTGATCACAAACTTTTACAGCATCAACAACACCATTATCGCAACATCTACCAGAGCCAGATACTATCCAGGCCGTAATACCAACAACATCATAGCCAGCTTTTTTCAGGATATATAAAGCAACAGAACTATCAACGCCACCACTCATAGCAACAGCTATTTTTGAAGACCTTGGATCAGGTAGGTAATTTGGACTAGTACATACGTTTTGCACGATGACTAGAAATTATAGCTTTTTTTAGAAAATCTAGTCTGTTTGGACCTCTTGAAACCACAAAATAATATATAAACACTAGGATTTCTTATATTAAGCATGGGTCTATGTAGGATAAGTGCTCCAGAAGCATACCTCAAAGTTCTATGGTGATCGGCAGACTAGGCTCATATCAAAGATTTTCAAGAAACCTTGATCAATTGATTTCAAGCCAAAGTTCATTTGCAAAAGATACAACACGGCTCAACACCGGCCAAAGGTATTTGAATAACTACGATGCTATGGATGGTAATAAATCCTTAATTCAAGTCACTGGTAGATTAATAAATTCAAATCAAATTGTTGAAAATCAGAGTCGTGCTGCAACTGAACTTGAACTTGCAGAATCTTCTCTTTCTAGTATCAAAGAGCTTCTTGATCAAATCAAACAAGATGCTATCCAGGGTAGTTCTGAGACTTCTGCAGCTAGCGATCTTCAAGTTTTTGGTGTGCAGCTAAGAAATCTTGGTGAAAATTTATTCCAACAAGCAAATTTAAAAATCGGCAATAAATATCTTTTTGGAGGAATTCAATCAGATATTCCGGTTGTAACGCATACTGCTGGCTCTTTATTTGGTAATGCAATCTATAAAGAAGGCGCTAGTGATTTAGGCGAAAGAGTTTTAGGCGATGTACAGTCAAGCATTAGCCTCTCTGAAGTGTTTAATAGCTCTGAAAGCGCTGCCAGTATTACTGGCTCCAGCTTCACTACACTTACTGCCAATGCCGAGCTGAATTTAATTGTCAATGATGGCACCCAAGAATATATGCTTGGCGACATCGCTCTTGCTAGCGGTGATGATATTACAGCTGTCATCACTAAAATCAACACTGCTTTTACGGCAGCGGGGGGTACTGGTTCTATCGTTAGTAATGATGGTGGTGCACTCAAATTTGATACTAGTCTTATTACTGGCAATAAACAAAATGATGCAGCATCTATCATCATTAGCCCTGGTTCAAATTTACCAAACAGCCTTGGATCACTTGGACTCAGCCAATCTTCAGCATCTGGAACTAGCGGCAGTATTATCGACACTCTTGCAAAGTTAGATGAAGCTTATAACTCTGGAGATAGCGAAACTATCAGAGAGACAATCATAGATATTGATGCCAATATCGAACGACTTATTAATGCTCAAGCCAAATTAGGAAATTTAGTTAATAGACTTGAAGAAGCCTCTTTTTTTAATACTGAGAACGGTGAGCTATTAAAAGAACAGCAAGTTGATTTAGCTCAACTGCCTGCAGCCGAGGCGATTCAAAAAGTCAATGCTGCACAAGCTTCTCTGAGTGCAATTTTAAGGTCGTCTTCGCAAATGATGGATTTAAGTATTTTTGATTTTATAGGTTTTTAATTATGGTCGACAGATTAAGTACAACACTAATGTTTAGAATGCTGGGTGATCAAGTGATCCAACAGCAAAATCAGATATACAAAGTTTCTAAGGAAATCAACTCTGGCATTAAATTTTCATCTGCACAAGATGATCCAGTGGGAATTATCGGTGCAATTGACACAAGCGGAAGAATCACTGCTAACGATCAAGCTATTAGGAACAGAAACACTGCAATCTCTGACCTTCAGGCTTCCGAAGCAGCAGTTGTAACAATGGTTGATGTCATGAACCGTATCAAAGAGCTTGCAATACGTGGTGGTAATGGTGCAACTTCAGATGATGAAAGAAATATCATGGCTGATGAAGTTAGAACACTAGGAGAGACTTTCGTTCAATTAGCAAATACTAAAAATGGTGACAAGTACGTTTTTTCTGGAGAGCAATCTGATAAAAAAACTATCCGCTTACAAAATGGAGCAGCATTTAGTACTGCGGTGTACAAAGACAATCAAGACAACGAAAAAGAAAGATCTATTGGCAGAATCAACTCTAGTATCTCACTTGAAAGCGCACTAACAGGCACTGCGTCAACTGCGACCTTAGAAAGTGGCATCGTTAATCCAGTCGCTTCTGCAAGCGGTAATTTAGATTTTGTTATTGATGATGGCAATGGTAATACTACTAGCTTCTCAGCTTCAATTAACAATGGAGACGATCTTCCTACAATGATCGCTGCTATTAATACTGCATTTACAGCAGCAGGTGGCGCCGGCAGCATTGCCCAAGAAAATCCAAGTGGTTACTTAAAGTTAGATACAGCTTTGATTACAGGCAATACTGCAAATGAGAACGCCAGAATCACACTCGAAAATACTTCATCTTCTGATATCACCAATGGTTTGTACTTAAAAAAACAAAGTAGCTATGGTAATAACAACGGTCTTTTTCACACACTGGCAAGCTTAGAGACAGCTTTAAGTTCAAATGATGCTAACGCTATTCAAAACCTGGTTGATGAGATTGATTTCAATATCAGTCAGTTCAATTCGGCATTGAGCAGCATTGGTCTTCTTATAGGGCAAGCAGAAAGGCTCAATGAGACTGCTGATAATTTAGATATAAAATTACAGGCTGATTTGTCGATTCAGCAAGATGTGGATATGATCGATGCGAATTTAAGACTTGCACAAGCTGAGTCAGGCTTGCAAACAGCAATTCAGACATCATCAAATTTTTTTTCACAATCACTAACTAACTTCATTGGATAAGGGGAGATATAAATGTCATTTGGATCACTAGGAATAGCACTAAGCGGAATGCAAGCAGCCCAGGTAGGGATGGACCTTACAGCAAACAATATCGCGAACGCGAATACTGAAGGCTATACAAGAAAACAAGTCACTTACCAAGAAGGTATTCCTGGTTATGCTGGCTCGAATAATATGATCCAGTTTTCAGGCACTCTTGTCAATCAAATCAACCGTGTAAGAAACTCATTTCTAGACCAGCAAGTTAGAAATCAAGCATCAAATGATGGCAGAGATCAGGTTGTATCAGACTTGATGGTAGCAATGAATGATATTCTTGGTGAACCAAGCGATTACGGCATTACGGCCAAGCTTAATTCTTTCTACGAAGCTGCTGCTGACTGGGCTGCAAACCCTGAACTCTCAACTGCAAGGACAGTATTCATCAATTCAGCAGAAGCGTTAACTGAAAGTTTTAAACAAATCGATGATGGTATTGAAATCTTAAAAAACAATCTTGAGTCAATCCCAACTGGTGAAATAAATACATCTGTTGCAAACGTGAATAGCATGCTAGAAGAACTAGCAGAAGTGCATTCCAAAATTCTAATTTTCAAGGCTTCAGGTGAGTCTGCGACTGACCTGGAAGATAAAAGAGATCTATTACTCGATCAAATCAGTCAAAAGCTTGATGCCAATATTGTTAGAGAAGGTAATGGTGATTTTAGTAAGCTGACATTAAACGCTCATGCTAGTGAAGCCTTAATCACAAGCTCGACTGGATTTCTTAATCATGACTCAGCCATCACAGGAATAACTTCAGGGGCTAACACGCTTACACTTTCTGCAAACAATGGCAACGGTACAAGCGTTGGACCTTTCACCGTAAATTTCGAAGATTCTTCATCTATCAGAGAAGTCGTTGAAAAAATCAACGATAGTTTCAAAGCAGCTGGAGGTACTGGACATATTGCTTCATTGAATGACTCTGGGCAACTAGTTTTACAAACCTCAAGCATGGATAATTCACGCAACAACAGCACTGCGTCTATTACTGTGGGTTCAGGTAGTACTGCAGCAACAGTATTGGGCTTAGCTAGTCATTCAGGGGTGACTACTTCAGGCTCAGACCCTGAGACTTATACCCTTGTTGATAGCGAAGGCATGCACTACAAACTTGACTACGAACCTGGAGCCAATGACGTTGGTATCAATCCAAACAAACTGGTTCTCACAAGTAATGACGGCTTAGAAACTCGCATGGGCAGTATTCACAATTTTTCAGGTGAGCTTGGTGGTTATTTCCAAGGTGTTAATGGAGACATACCAGAATTAAGAAAGCTCCTTGATGATTTTGCTATGAGCATCAAAGACTCTGTTAATAACGTAATGAGTCTTGGACAAACATCCAGTGGAGCTACTGGAGCAACTTTATTTACAGGTAATACAGCAGGTGACTTTGCCGTAAACAGTAATGTACTCAACAACAATTCTTTACTCGCATCAGGTAGCACCGGTGCTGCAAGCGATGGCTCTATTGCAGCCGAAGTCGCGGATCTATTCTTTGGCGACAATAATATTGTCAGTGATGGAGCAAGATCAGAGAAAGTTTACATAGACTCTTCATCAAGTTCCAATGTTACTAGTGGTATTCCAATTATTCCTGGAGAAACTATTACTGTGCATGCAGATGGCATTATTCAAGATGGGGGTGTCAACGGCAGTGATGTCAATGCTGGCACTAATGGCTTTGGTGGAGGCAGCTTAGTACAGATTGAATTTGTCGATGCGAGTGGCGCGGTTATTGGATCTGCAATCGACTTTCCAAGCTCAGCTGGTGCTCCAGAAGATAGAGTTTCTTATAGTGGAACTGTTCCAGCTGATGCTGCATTTGTAAGATTCAAAATGAACGGCACAA
>CAWUIS010000104.1:0-6559 GCA_963922625.1 uncultured Candidatus Melainabacteria bacterium
TATTTATAAGGATGTGAAAAACTGGAACGGATTTCGAAGTCTGCCAAAAGTAAAATCAAAAAATCATTTTGCTGCAGGTCGTTTTGATGCAGTTGCACCTGCCCCACTAGTCTTTAAAGCACATGAACTTTGTCAGGGATCTGAATTTGAGCTTTTTAAATGGTCTGGGCATGCTTTGATGGAAGACGAGCCTGAAAAATTTAAGCTCTGGTTATTAAATGCTATTGCTTCTTAGATGGGAACAAATGTGAGGAATCTCAAAATTATCTGCTAGAATTTAGCCACGATGAATTTTCAGATAACTCGCGCCAGTCAAAGTGGATCACCAAAGATAACTATTAATCCAGAGGCAAGCGCCAAAGATAATGAAAGCCAATTATTTCAGCTGCTATCCCCCTATGCAAAAAAATTTAAAATTGGTCATGAGGCAATGGAACAGACTGAAGTCGAAGACGCCAGCGAGCAATTTCAAAATACCCCTGAAATCTTAAATTTGTTGCAGATCTTACCTCGTCATATAAAAACAACTGCAGAAGGGCGCACAAATATCAGCCCAATATTAAAACTTAGACGAGCTATGACCTTAGCTAAAGAATCTATTGTGAATCAATTTAGTAGCGATCTTAGAGGGTTTATAGATTCGGTAAGTCAAGGTTTCATGGATAAGCTTAATGAGCTTAAAGAATCTTACTCTCCCGTTTCGTCATCAAGCTCAAACGCTAGCTAAAATAAAGGCTCATTCAAAAATTAACCCCATAAAAAAATAAGCAATTAAAAAAAGCATCAAAATATAAAAACCCAGCTGCATCTCCACCATAAATTTATAAAGGGCTCTTAATAGCCAGTTTTTGTGGTAAACATCTTGATAAATCTCGCCCAGCTCAAGACTGTATTTAAACTTAGGGTTAGTCATTATCAATGTATGCAAAGGCTTAATCGGGTCTTCGTAGACCAGAGCCAGTTGGTGCCCGATATGTTCAGCGTCAGCTAGTTTATGGTCTATTTCAGAAAACTCTTCGATAGAAGCTGAAGAATAAAAATACTTATAAATAAACTCAAAATTAACCGCTTGGGCAATCGAGTTACCGTAATAGCAAGGCTCAAACTCATCAAAGCCAGGCTTAGAAGAAGCATTAAAATCTGAGCAAATAATCAAACCAGAGTCTTTAAGTAAATAAAGAAAGTTTTTAATTGCAGCTAAAGCAGCATATGAATAAACCACCGTGGACGCTTTGTTTTGCCTGAAGCAAGTTTCCATTATCTGCAAATGCTCCAAGCTAAGCTCTTGCTCAAGATCAATCTCCCGAAACTCAGTTTTTTTGGAGAGCTTTTTGACATAATTTCTCCTAAAGAATTTTGTAATTGGGTGCGCTTGCTGCTTTTGATAAGTAGCAAAATCTTCTAAAGCAAGGTATTTTTCGTAGTAGTGGTCCTGGTCTTTTACAAAAACTCTAGCTGGTAGCTGATCCAGTAAGTAGTTCGCCATCAATAAATCAAAGCTCTGTGCTTTGATTTTGCCAGAGCAATCCTGCCAGTTGTATTTATTGAGAGCATCAAATTTTACAAAATCTATTTTTGATTTAAATTCATCAAGTCTTTTGGATCCTGACAACTCATCGAGTGTTTTTTGAGAAAAATCACTAATGATATAGCGGCTACGCTCAAAGAAATCTAAATTTTCGGCTTTGGAAATAGCTTCAAAAGCTGCTAAGAAGTTTTTAGCAAACTCACCATAACCAGCACCAATCTCTAATATATCGATAGTGCCTGAGTCATGAAGCCTTGCATTTTTAAGGTTTTCAGAAAAAAGACGAGCTTTTTTATAGGCTTCAGCAAAATTGGAAACACCAGAATAAGGTATTTCGCCTGAAGACCATGCCTTTAAGCCAATATTGTAAAAGTAATCTCTATGAATCTGCCAAATTGGCGATTCATCATAGCGATAAAAAGGACCAAGCTTAGTCCCAGACATCACTTAAATTAATTAAAGTACTTCGTAACCTTCTTTGAAGCCACTGAAATCACCGTCAGTAACAAGCTCGTAAACACCAACAGTAGTTGAAGTAACGATTCTGAAAGGCAATTTAACGATCCAAAGAAGACCATCTCCGATTTTACATGCTTCACAGCTTGCAGAATTATGACTATGGTGTGGCTCAGATCTGTAGCTTCCGTCTGCAAGAACTGGACCTGCAGTAAAAATGGTAACTAATGCAATAAGTAGTGCTTTTTTCATATTGAATGAGTATAAGCGTGAACATTACAATTGTAAAGTCCTTATGCTAAATTCCTTACTATGGAAGCATTTGAAGGTTTTTCTTTACACACGCTTTTCTCACTTCTGGGAGGACTTTCGGTTTTTCTTTTTGGCTTGGATATGATGAGCATCAATTTGCGCAAAGCAGCAGGCTCTACCCTGAAGCTGATATTAGAAAAAGCAACTGACAATCATTTTATAGGAGTCATTGTTGGAACAGTTGTCACAGCCTTGATTCAGAGCAGTAGCGCCACTACTTCAATTTTAATTAGCTTTGTGCAATCTCAATTGATGAGTTTTGAGAGAAGCATTGCTGTCATTATGGGGGCCAATATCGGTACCACCATCACCGCTCAAATTGTTGCATTCAAAGTCACCAAGTGGTCTTTAGCCATTATCACTATTGGGTTTTTAATAAGCCTAATATCACAAAGACCTAAAACAAAATACATCGCTTATACCATATTAGGCTTGGGGCTTTTGTTTTATGGCTTAGAAATAATGTCTGGTTCAATGAAAGTGCTAAGAAGCTCTGATTACTTTTTAGAGTTAATGCAAAGCCTTGAAAACGTTGGCTTGGGAATTTTAGTGGGTGCTGTTTTTACCGCCTTGATCCAGTCCAGTAGCGCGAGCTTGGGTATTGTTATTGGCATGGCAATGCAAGGCTTAGTTACCATTGAAGCGGCTCTGCCATTGATTTTGGGAGCAAATATTGGCACTTGCATCACCGCAGTTTTAGCTGCTATTAATTCTCATGCTGCTGCTAAAAGAGTGGCTGCCGCTCATGTGCTTTTTAATGTTTTTGGTGTTTTGATGTTTGCTTTTTGGGTGCCACAATTCACAGCCATAATTAGCCAATTCACCCCCGCAGATGATGTACCTAGGTTTATTGCTAACGCACAAACCAGTTTTAATATCATTGCCACACTTGTATGGTTTCCTTTTATCCCTGTACTTGAAAAAATGGCAAGAGCAATGATACCCAACGATAAAAATCCACAGCGCACAAAATATATTTTCCCCAAGGCAAGCGAGCTTAGTAACTCTCCAGAACTACTTTTCATACAGTCAAATGATGCTATTTGCAAATACAAAAGAGTGGTTATTGAAATGCTGTGGTTATCACGGGAGTATTTTATACACGGCAATAAAGAACACGAAGAAACCCTTTCTAGTTTGCGTGAGTATCAAAAAGAATTTAGAGAAGATATTTTAAATTTCCTTGGTGAGATTAGCAAACTAAAATTAGACTCTCAAGATGTACAGCACGCACTCGATCAAGTTAGCTTGGTCAATGAGATTGAACATATCGCCTACAAACTTGAAGTGAGCCTAGTTAATCTTAAATCGGGTAAGCAGTTCTTTGATGAGAGCTATCAGGGTCTACATGAGTATTTCAAACAAACCATCAAAAACTTTTCTAAGTCTTGTAACGCTATTTTAAATGAGGCTACTACAGATGTCGAAAAGATCGCAGCTAAAATTGATGCTATTAACAGCCTCGAGCTGGAGCTGCGAAATCAGTCGATTGAAAAAATCCGCAATGATGATTACTACGAAGACGATAAACTCAATTTGTGGGTTTTAGAATTTTTGAGAACTGTCAATGCTAGCTCTAAAAAGATTACAGAGATTAAGAAGAATTACGCAATCAAACTTTAATTTCAACAGAAATAGGACAATGATCAGAGCCTAAAATATCAGTATGTGCTTGAGCTGCTGTAAGCCTATCCAACATAGACTCGCTTAAATAGAAGTAGTCTATTCTCCAGCCAATATTACGGCTTCGTGCAGCTGTTCTAAAACTCCACCAAGTATATATATCAGGAGTTTCAGGTTGAAACTGCCTAAGACTATCTCTAAAACCCATCTTCTCAAAACGGTCTAGGTAGACTCTTTCAATTGGCATAAAACCAGAAGTATTAGCATTGCTCTCTGGTCTGGCCAGGTCGATTGCATGGTGCGCTGTGTTGTAATCCCCAGTAACAATGATATTAGGATTATTTGTAAGTTTCTTTTCTATGTAAAGCAAAAAGGCTTCGTAAAACTCTAGCTTGAATTTAAGCCTTTCTGTACTAGCACCACCATTTGGAAAGTAAATATTGAAAAGTATAAATTCTTCTGAGCCAATTTTATGATGGCTTTCAATAACCCTACCTTCTGAATTAAAAGCTAAAACTTGATCTTTAAAATCAGCTTGGCTGAGCTTACTTGAAGAATAATCAACGGTGGTTTCTTTTTTGCCTTGATTGACTTCATTGATAACAAGCGGGCTAGCTTTGGCAAAGTCTGCCATATCAAAACCATGCTTTATTACAAGCGGGTCTTGTTGTTTCAAGAAATAGCTAGCAACTCCGCTATAACCCTTACGCTCAGCGCTATTAAAAGAACTAAGAGGGTAGGATGCCGTAGCTTTAATCTCATCACCAAGTTGATCTGGCTGCGCTTTGGTCTCCTGCAAGCAAACAACATCATTACCAGAGGCTTCCAGCCAATCAAAAAAACCTTTTTTGCTGACTGCTCTAATACCGTTTACATTCCAAGAACTAATTTTTAGTGTTTTTTTCATACACCAGTCATTGCATTTTTCTGCAAAGATTCAAGAATTGCTTTTTGTACATCAATAGTCTTAGCACTACCACCAAGGTCAGCGGTCATAATTCCTTGCGCTAAAACATCCTTAACAGCATTTTCCAGAGCATCGGCTTGAGCTTGCATTGAAAAACTAAAGCGCAGCATCATAGCGGCTGAAAGTATCATTGCCATTGGATTTGCAACACCTTGACCAGCGATATCAGGAGCAGAACCGTGCACTGGCTCATAGAGACCTGGAAGCTTACCATCACCTAAAGAAGCGCTTGGTAATAAGCCTATGCTTCCTGTAAGCATACTTGCTTCATCAGACAGAATATCGCCAAAAAGGTTGCCAGTAACAATGACATCAAATTGCTTAGGGTCTTTAATCAATTGCATTGCTGCGTTATCAACGTACATATGTTCGAGTTCAACATCAGGAAAGTCTTTAGATACTTCAATGACTGCATCACGCCACAACTGCGACACATTTAATACATTAGATTTATCAACCGAACAAAGTCTTTTGTTTCTTTTTTGTGCAAGCTCAAAAGCCACTTTTGCAATACGTTTCACTTCGTCTTTGCTATAAACCATAGTATTGAAAGCAGTCTCACCGTTGTTCTCACTGGGCTTACCAAAATAAATACCACCAGTAAGCTCACGCACCACTATCAAATCAGTTCCAGCAACAACTTCTTCTTTCAAGCTAGAAAGACTAGCCAGAGAATCAAAAACCATCGCAGGACGGATATTGGCAAAAGTCTGTAATTCTTTTCTTAGTGCAAGCAAACCAGTTTCAGGTCTTTTGTCTCTTGGTAAATTATCATATTTAGGTCCACCAATTGCTGCCATTAAAACAGCATCTGCTTTTTTAACACCTTCTTTGGTTAGATCTGGGAAAGGCAGCCCGTGCTTATCAATAGCAACACCACCAAGGTCATATTCTGTGTAAGAAAATTCTGGGGCAACTTGCTTGAGTGCCTCTATTGTTACAGCTGTAATTTCTGGACCAATGCCATCACCAGGTATAAGTGCGATATTTTTATTCATAAATTACTATTATAACCATCTAAGTCATTGGAGTATCACAAAAAAAACTATTACAAAACAACAGTTTCTCAAAACCAGAATAAGGCTTTTTATTCTTGCTTTACAGGAAGTAGCAGGATTTTTTTCATAGCACCACGAAGAGTGTTTTCATCTGATGCGTCTTGACGTGAAAGTATATTACCAATTTTAATTTCAATGGGTGCAGATTCATAACTATGATTGAATTCTACAGAATCATCAGTTACCATGAAAAAACTCACACTCATATCAGCCGCTGGAGCAGGTGAAAATGTAAAAGCAAAAGAAGGAAGATTCTCCGATTTTCCGAATTCTAGTCTTAAATAACTATCACCATGATTGTCAACAATAGTTTTTGATAATTCGAACGGAATGGGATGACAATCGTTGGATCCAGAATGTATTTGAGCCTTTAAAATTATTTTAGGATTGCCTTCATCGTCTGTACTGCGAACAGCATCTCCCAGAATATCAACCTTGTTTGTGAGCAAGCTAAATAATGCTTCTTGGTCCAATTGGCTTGGTCCATCTTTACTCTTAGCCTCTCCAGACCTAGAGGCGAATATTTTAGGCATTTTTATGCTTGGGATACTTGAAGACCAATCCATGGGATAGATAATAGCAAAATTAACAGGGGCGCGTCAACTGCTTTGCTAT
>CAWUIS010000105.1:0-6521 GCA_963922625.1 uncultured Candidatus Melainabacteria bacterium
TTGTCTCTGTACCGTCTAGTAAGCCTCCGTAAATTCCGCTAGCTTTTTTGCAAAATGGAGAGACGTGAACCAGCCATTCTTGTGCTTCTAAGGAATTTATCGTGGAGAGAAATTGATAAAAATCACTCAATGAATATTTGCTTTGCTTGGTTTGTGTGTAAAATTTCTTGAGGCTTTGGTTTAAAAAGTTTTTTTCGTGGTTTTCGAGTCTGGCGCTGCCTGATTTTATATAGGCAAGCAGTTCGATGAGAGTTTTAATATGCTCATCGAAGTTTTGCTTAGTATTGATATTGAAAGGAGCAAATAGAGATTGCTCTTTTGTTTTGGAGACCTCATTCAAGTCGATGATAAGCCCAGAAAAATATTCAACAAAAAATTTCCAGCCATCAAGCGTGCTATCAACAATAAAAAAACTTCTTCCAGTTTCATTGAGACGTCTCTTGATTGCAAGCTTTGCTGCTACAGTTTTTCCTGAGCCTGAGTCGCCAATAAAATTGATAGCTCTGTTATGAAAATAGTTTCTGTTATATTCGTTGATAAAGACAGGCTTAGAGTTATCAATAGCAAAACCTTGTAGCTGCCCGTCCTCTGTGCCAAGTTGATTGTCAATAAAAGGAAAGCTCGCTTTAGCAAAACTCATCCCAGCAAAAAATTTTGATTTGTTTTCAAGCTTTTCGTAAGCGTAAGGTAGTGAATAAATCCAGTTTTTGATTTGTTGACGCTCTAGGCTTGCTATTTTGCAATCTGAAATCGGTGCTTGTAAGTATTTAGCTGCTGCTTGAATGTCACTGGCTGACTTGCAATAGATACTGATTATAATAGAGATATCAAGGCTTAAAGAGTGTTCTAGTAGTTCTTGTGAGAGCTTTTGGTTTTCTTTGATTAGAGCTGAGCTGCTAGCTTTGCTTTTACTAGAATATTTTTGTAATTTTTCTGCTTTAGCCTCTGCTTTTCTTCTATCACTGTGATGATCGCGCGTGCAGAACTGAATGCTTATAGTCGCTTTGGTTTGGATTCTTTTATAGAGATCTTCTAGCCAGAAATCTAAATTTGAGCCTTGAGGTGCCACAGAGATTCTATAGCTTTTTGTATAAACTTTAGATCCGTTGTTATTAATCTCTAGGTATTTAGATTTGTCTTCGACTTGGTAGTCTATCTCTTGATCAAGAAGTATCTCATTTAAAGGTAGGTATTTGTTTGCAAAATTAGCTAGTTTTTCTTGCTTGAGATTGCTGCTTTTAATTTCTATGTCGTTTAAGTGGCTCTGGACTAATTTTAGTTTTTCTTGGAGTAATGATATTTGCTCGCTTTCAATATTGCTTTTGTGTTGACCAGAAATTTTTTTATAGCCTCTGACTATTGCATGCGCTCTGTTTTGAGGGTGTAGTTCTTTTATTAGAAGATAGAAAGTTCTTTTTAGCCAGCCTTCTTCTTGCTTTTCAAACTCTACAAAGCAAGCTAGCGAATTTCCTGATTTACTGGCATTGAAAAAATATGAATCTATGAGGTCAATGTTTTTGATGCTTTCTAGAATTTGAGTCCAAGTCTTATTGATATTTTCAAGCGCTTCGTTGTCTTGAGAGTTGATACTTACTGCTCCATGAAGCTGAATAATGCCAATTAAATTATTGTTTTTGTCGATGAGGTAATCTTCACAGATGGCTTTAATACTTTGTATGTTTTTAAGCGATTGATAGCCACTATTGCTTTGGCTTGCTGGAAAAATATGGTTTGAAAAAGGATGAGTTAAAATGCTTGAGTAAAATCCGGCTACTTCATCATCGAGAGAAGTTTTGATAATGAAGGCAATAATTACCATACAAACTAGAGCTAGTGCTAAAAAAATGAAACTATTAATGGCTAACTCTAGTTTGATGCTAAGAAAAACAAAGCCTAATATTAGTGCTGTGATTTTAATGACAGTAAAGAAACTCAGACCTAGGAAAATTTCTTCGTCTTTATTAAAATACCTGTAACTATGGGTCATTTTAATCTCTTTTGATGGCTGGCAGTCCTCGAGAAATATTACTGATTAAATTGAAGCCTCCTAATCCAACAGCTGCCATTGGGGCTGCGGTTTGTAGAATGTCTCCGATTTGTGCTGTAACTGCGTAAAGATCGTTGATGAAACCAGATGGAAGCGCGTCTGACATATGTTCTCCAAAAATAATGGGTACACTAAAATCACCACTTAAATCATTTATGACACTGAAAATTAAAGGTAGTGTTTGTATTAAAAAGACTCCAGCAGTTGTGGTGCCTACTGAGGCAATAATACTTGTGGATTGTATATGAGTATTGGATTTGACTTGTAGGGCTTTGTGTCTAGGTTGTAATTGCTGGTAGACAATCTGGTATGCCCAGATAGGAAAGCTGATAGCTAATGTAATTAATAGTATGTGTAGTGAAAGACCCAAAAATATCATGGGTTCAGCAAAGTTTTGGCTCATCTTTTAATACCTCCTTGAGTGCTTCTATTGCTAGATTTATGTGTTTGTGTTGTGGTGTTTTTAAGTAGTAATGTTTTTGTATGACCTTACAGAATAGTATTGAAATGACCAAAGAAAAAATTAGCCATAAAATCATAAAAACAGGCTCTTCGTTTTTGTAATCTAAAAGATTAGGTAAGGCTGATAAAAGAACCAAGCTTGTGGAGCCCATAAAAAAACTAGTGCCGCAAAAAAAAGAAAAAGATTTTTCTTTATTGAGCTCCTCAAACTTAGGTACAAAGTTCTGGAAAACATTTAGTGGTGTATCTGGAGCAAGTTTTTTAATCTTGTTCATGAAGTTGTTGTAAACAATATGCTCTGCAGCATGGTATTGTCTGTGCTCGCTAGAAAGAGAGCTAGTTATCTTTTTGTAAGGTGGATCTCCAATATAGGTGCCCTTTACTAAATTTCTCCTTGGATTGCCACAATCGTCTTGAGCATCAAGATACTTTGCAAAGGATGTTTTTTTGCCAATACTGAAGTAAATCGCGTCAATTTCACTGTATCCATTCACTGTCTCCCCCTTTTGTGAACTGATTGTTCATGATTATCAGACAAAACTAAGGAATATAAAAGGGTACAAAAGTACTTTTATAAGAGCCATTTGTAAGGAAATTATGTAAATGTGTTATAAAATCATCAAGTTTCTAAAGAATGCTTTTATTGGCACTATTGTGGTATATCATAGAGAAGTTAGATAGCCGTTACGCTTTTGTATAAATGACTCGATGTCGCAGCAAGAAGACAAAATAAAATCACTTAAGATTAATGCTAAAACCTCTAATTCTAGTAGGGAGTTAGCTTCATTTCAGCCGCTGGTTGAGATGATTGCTCGTAAAGAAATCCAGACAAAATCAAAGCAGTTTATAACATACGACGAGCTTGTTAATACGGGCTTTATCGCTGTTAATAAATTAATAGAAAGTGCTAAGTTAACAGCAAATACTGAATATAACTCAAGCTATATTGCTCAATCAGTAAAATGGGCAATGAAAGACGAGGTTAGAGCCCGTCAATCTTGGTATGGCGTCAAAAAAGTTGTACCGGCATCAGGTTCCAAAGAAGACAAAATTGCCAAAGCTGCTGAAGCTCAGCGCAATGCCGGCTCTAACGACAGCACTCCTGTTATCAATAGCATTGAAGACGCAAGAGCTGTTGTTTATGAAGTGATCATGTCTGTGGAGGGTATGGAGGAAGACGTTGGTTTTACTCCAGCTGATGTTAACTCTCCTGAACATCTTGAGAGATTAGAGCTTCTTGAAATGAAATCAAGCCTCAAAAAGGCTGTTGCTAAATTACCTGATAACCTACGCAAGGTTGTTGAAATGAGATTTTATAAAAATATGAGTGGTAATGAAGTGGCTGAAAAGCTGGCTGTGACTCCATCTCGTATCTCACATATGATTAAAGATGCGACCAAGAAACTAAAAGTTTTGATGACTGCAGAAGGTTATGACGCAGTTTAGTTTTTAGTGTTTTTTTGCCTTAGTTTATTGAGTCCAAAATTAACCAAATCATTGATCATTTTTTCTTTGCTAAGCTCGATAGAAGTATCTTTGACATCTTCAGTGTTAGAACTATGACCTTTACGTTCAATTAGAGCAGGTGTTTTAGTTTCTTGCTCTTGTTCTTGTTTGAAGTTTTGGTAATTCTTTTTGCCAATTTCAAGTATGCTGTCGACCAAGTCTTCGGTTTTTTGTTTTTGTAGTGCTTTGAAATTAGGTGTAATGGAAGGTTTTTCTATGGTACCCCTTACAGCAACTGGCAGTCCTTTTAAAGAGCCGACATCAATTTTAAAATCATGAACTAAATACTGACCTTTTTTGACTACACCTTGCCCGTAAAGCTTTGCTTTAGGACTTTTTAGCTCGACATTATTGGTGTAAAGATTTTCTTGTGAGATTTTAATATCACTCTTTAAAGAAGCAAACTCTCCGCTTAATTTCTCTCTGACATCAGCAAAATTGTTAATGAAAATTGCTGCAATGTCATCAAATTTTTTGAGATTTTTCATGATCAGAAGGCTGCCATTTTTCATTTCAAGTTGAGCTGTACCTTTGAGGGATTTATTGACTTCTTCAGCATCGATACCTTCAAAATAGAGATGATAATCTTTGATTGCAAATAAACCAGAGATAGTGTCTTTTTGTTTACTAAAACAATTTATTGTTTCTTGTAGCTCCAAGCCATTAAGACTACCGTGTGAGGAACCTTGCATATAACCAGTATCTAGAGCGAGGTCTATAAAAGTATCAAAATTTAAGCTCCCAACCTTAGAATCTTTGCTTGAAAGCTTGACGCTAGCATTTTCGCTTTCAAGTTTGATCCCGGGTTTTGATTTGAGTCTCAGCCAAAATTCTAGTGGGATTTGTGAGTTTGCAACCAAGTTATGCTTGCCATCATTACCGATTGTAATTTTATTTAATAGCATCTCACCTTTACCACTAATAGCATCGAGAAGATCACCTGAGATTTGAGCGTTTTGTTTGATATAGCTGTTGCTGATTTGCTGTAAAAACTCCCCAAATAAATTTTTAGAAATATCCTGAGGAATATCCTGAAGATAGAGCTCAAGTTTTTGGCTACCACTCAAAGGGATAACAGAGAGATCTTTTGGAAAAGGACCAAGCTTGGCTTCCGCGCTAAGTTTAGATCTTGAACTGTGAAAAAGATCGGCACTTAGCTCTAAGTTTGAGCTGAGTGTTTGGTTTTCTCCATAGGCAAGGTCTGAGAGTTTTAGGTTGACATCATTGATGATGATGGCTTTATTACTGCCATACGGAAGAAACTCAATGTTTGAGTCTTTGACTAAAAGCTCTTGCAGGTGAATGTCACTAATAAAAAGTCCAGTGATTTCATCGGCTGTGATAGCTTCTGAAGGGCTTGAAGAGCTGTTTTGCTCTGGCATGGGGCTTGCCGGTGCTAAGTCTAAGCCTTTGAGGCTCACCACCTTCTGAGCATTTTCGACAAGCTTGATTTTGACTTTATTAAAAACAATTTGTTTGATGTCGATTTTTTTCTGTATCAGTGACTTGAGGTAGAGCTCTATGAATGCTTGATCAACATAGAGAGCATCACCGATTTTCAAGCCTTCAATTTTGAGTGCAGGTTCAAGCTTGATCAAGCGCGAAAAGCTAAAACGGATTTTTTTAAAATCAATATCCATATTACTTTGCTGACGTATGATCTTTTTTGTCTCTGGGATAATTTGGTCTTTGATTTTGGTCTCAAAAACATAAAAAGCAGCTGCTACAAGAGCAATAAAAATTATCGCTAGTATAAAAACAATTTTGATTGCTTTAGTCATGGATTAAATTTTAGCGGTATTTGCTTAAGATTGAAATTCAGCTCTTTCTCGGTCGAGTAAATTATTAATAATTTACCTTTGGTTCTTGAGCTCATTGAATCTGTTAATACCTGACAGCCTGACGACCCGACCTTGGTGAAATTACCATGCTATATTAACCTTAGCTAAAGCTTTCTGAGGTAAATATTTAATAGTGGAATCAATCAACACGCTACTAGATCAAATGAAGCTGAATTTGGACAAAGTGCCAAAACACAAGCTCACTGTTGTCAATGATTTCATCAATACTGTTTTGTACCAGACCGGAAAATTAACATACACCAAGAAAGAAAATAGAAAGTTAGTTGGTGCCTTCAAAGATACTGGACTTGATGAAATTACTCAAGAAGATATTAAAGAGCTCCGCCGAGAAATGACTAATAGTCTAGAAAAAAGAATTGATACTTGGAATACGTAGCGGACACAGTTGCCATAATCAGAGCGCTTAGTCTAGCTGAAGGCAAAATTGGTAAAGAGGCTCTTGCTAAATTTAATGAGGCTGATTCTGGTTATTCGACAATTTATGTACCAACAATTGTTTTGATGGAACTGATGCTCTTAGGCGAGAAAAAAAGAATCTCAAAAACTTTCCAAGAAATTTTACAAGCGATAAATGAGCATCAAAATTTTAAAACTTGTGAACTAACAGCATATATTGTTGAAATTGCTGCTGGTTTGAGAATTAG
>CAWUIS010000106.1:0-6414 GCA_963922625.1 uncultured Candidatus Melainabacteria bacterium
AATTTGGTGAAATCACAAATTTTCATAGACAATTTGCTTGAACAGGGTGTCAATAAATTTATTTTTTCTAGCTCTGCTGCTGTTTATGGCATACCTCAATGTGATGAAAGTGGACTTTTGGGTGAAGACACTGAATACGCACCAATTAATCCTTATGGACAATTTAAATTAGATGTTGAAAAATTTTTAGAAAAAACATCCCAAGAAAATCCTAATTTTAAATACATCGCTCTACGTTACTTTAATGTTGCTGGAGCCTATGGAGAGCAAGGAGAGTGTCATGAGCCTGAAACTCACGTCATACCGCTTGCTTTAGATACCTTGCTTGGTTATAGAAAAAAGTTTTTTGTTTTTGGTGATGATTATGAGACAGCTGATGGTTCTGCTATCAGAGACTATGTTCATGTTGTCGATTTAGCTAGTGCTCATATTGATGCGATGCAGGTCTTTGACAAAGATTCAGGCTTTAACACCGCTTACAACTTGGGTTATGGCAATGGTTACTCAGTATTTGAATTAATACAAGTAATAGAGAAAGTGAGTCAGAAAAAACTAGCCTATGAAATCAAAGGACGCAGGGCAGGGGATCCTCCGAGTTTAGTTGCAAACCATAGCAAAGCCATAAAAGCTGGTTTCTATAAGCCAAGATTTAACTCTCTTGAAAAAATCATTCAAGACGCCTTAGACCATAGAATAAAATACCAATCTCAACGACATGGCGTTCAAGAACCCGTTTAAATCCTTTTCATACCTCGCGCTCAGCAATTTAGTTACCATACCTGTAACGGCACTAACAACTGTTTTGTTAGCACGCTACTTAGAGCCTGTTCACTTGGGGATTTTTCTAGCCGGAGAAGCTTTTGTTGAAATGTTTTCATTCTTTTTTACTATGGGTTTTAAAAACTCTGTTTTAAAACTTGCAAGCGAAGAATCTGACTTTAAACTTGGGCTGCGTAAAGCACTAGGAGCTGCTATCATCCTTCGATTAATTATTGTTGTACCAATTGCAGTTTTAATCTTCCTCTCGGCAAAATACTTCAACCAGGATCCTATCATTATCAAAGTTATTACTGCATTTATTGTGGTAGAGATCTGCCGCAGCTTCACAAATATTTTTGGCATCATCAGAAAAGCTCTTGAACAATTCAAACTAGTCGCCGGGATCAATATTGTTGATAAGCTTTTAAAATTACTCGTAATTTTCATTGCATTTAACCATCTTGGTGGACTTGAAGAGTATCTCTATGCCATTGCTATAGTGGCTTTACTCAAATTTATGATCTCGCTTGTTTCTACTTTTAATTTATGCAGACCTAAATTTGCCTATAAAGCTATTATGCCGATGTTGAAAGAATCTTTTCTCTATGGCATCCACGACTACCTTGAAGAAGCGCAAAACAAGATAGATAAATTAATGCTCAATTATATTCTAGGACCAAGTGCTGTTGCATTCTATTCTATCCCTTCAAAACTTAACCGCTTAATCAGGGCTCTACCAACTTCAATTAAGCAAATTTTCTTGCCACAGTTTTATCGGAGCATAAACAACGCTAAGGAAATTAAAAAAGTTCTCACAAAGCTAATCAAACTGCTTTTATTAGTAGCTTTACCTTTAGCTACTGGGATATATTTTTTTGCAGAACCTTTGCTTTCATTTTTGTTTGACGCTAAATACAAACCTGCTATCGAACTTGCTCCGAACTTTGCTTTTATTGCTTTGATTTGGTTTGCAAATTTACCTGCAAATCTTTGGCTTGCGGCAAAAACAAAACACAAAGAAAGAAACTTCATACAAGTTTTGAGTATCGCCAGTAATATTGGTTTAAATTTCTGGATGATCCCAAGATTTGGTATCATCGGGGCTATTTGGGCAACAATTATTGCCGGCTTAGTCAAATTACTATGCTCGATATTAATTTGTTGTTTTGGGAGTAGGAAATGACCAAGAAAACACTAATTCATATTGGCTATCATAAAACTGGCACGACTTGGCTACAAAAGCATCTCTTTGCAAATGAAAATCTTGGTTTTAAAAGATATTTTTCTAAAGCCGATATTCGTGACCATCTAGTTATGCCTAACGCACTTGATTTTGACTCAAATGCTGTAACAGAGCTCTATCAATCTAAACTTGATGAACAAAATTTAGTATCAGTTGTCAGCAGTGAAAGACTTTCTGGGCATCCACATTCAGGAGGTTATGATTCAAAAGAGCTAGCAGAGCGTTTACAAGCAAGCTTTCCTGAAGCAAAAATTTTGATAGTCACCAGGGAACCTGTCAGTGCTATTCTCTCTTGCTATCAACAATATGTAAAATTTGGTGGCACTTGCGCTTTGAAAGATTACTTAGTGCCAAGCACTAGAAACCTACCTGTGATTCCACTGTTTCGTTTTAAACATTTTGATTATGGTCGCTTAATTTCTTATTACCAAGATCTCTTTGGAAAAGAGAATGTTCTGGTCTTAAAATTTGAAGATTTTAGAGCGGAGCCTTTGAGTTTTTGTAATGCAATCACAGGGTTTATGGATTTAAAAAAGATAGAGCCTGGGCTACTACCTTTTTCTCAAGTCACTAATCGTAAACTCTCCGCTTTTTCTAGTACTATGGTGCGTCAGGTCAACAAGCTTTTTAATAAGACAAGGCTTAACCCAGCTTGTATGAACTTTAATATTGGAGCAAACTTACTCATAAAGCTTTTTATGTTCTTAGATAATTTCATTCCTAAGTCTATTCATAAAAACCATGATGCTGAATCCAAAAAATTAATTTGCGAATTACTCGAAAAGCAAAATCAAGAACAGCCAGTATCAACAAGCAATGATTATAAAGAAGACAAAGAACTACTAATACACATTGGTTATCACAAAACAGGCTCAAGTTGGCTACAAGACCATCTTTTCAGTGAAAAAAATGGAGCTTTTAAAATGCTGATGAGTCTTCAAGAAATAAGAGACTCATTAGTGATGCCAAATGCACTTGATTTTGATCCAAGCCACTTAGACACTTTTAAAGATCGCTTGATTAATAACGATTTATATCCAGTAATTAGCAATGAAAGACTTTCTGGTAATCCACATTCTGGGGGCTACGACTCTAAAGAAATTGCAGATAGACTGAAAGCTTCTTTTCCGAATGCCAAAATTTTAATAGTAATACGCGAGCCAAAATCAGCTATTTTTTCTTCTTATATCCAGTATCTACGCGCTGGAGGTCCTTGCTCGATTCAAGACTACCTCAATCCTCCTGAGCGAGGCAAACCAGTGATTCCACTCTTTGATATGAAACACTTCAATTACAGCCGGCTTGTAAATTACTATATTGATTTGTTTGGCGAAGACAAAGTTTTAGTTTTAGATTTTGAGCTGTTCAAAGAGAATGCTCAAGATTTTTGTGAAAAGATTTGTCACTTCACGGGTATAGAAAATTGTCCGGAGCTTGATTACCAGGAAAAAACCAATCGTCGTATTTCTAGCTTGAGTGCGATGCTCCTTAGACAGAGTAATAAAATTTTTGCACGCAGTACTTTAAATCCAAGTGCAATTGATTTAAATAAAGCTAGTCGCAAAAGTCCTAATGAGGCAAAAAGCAATGGAGAAAAAAGAGGTAATAGCTACAAAAAAATAATTAGCCTTGACTCTTGTATCCCTAAATTTGTTCATAAGTTTTTTGATAATCGTTTAAAGAGAATTATTGATAGGCTAATGATTAAGTAAACCTCGAAGTATCAAGCCAACTCTTTCTCTTGATGGATGATGGTGATCTACTAAAACCTGGTCTCCTCCCGAAACTGGATCATGTGGATTAAACGAACCTATAATCTTAATATTATACTTTTTAGACAGGTCTTTTAAATATTTTTCTACTGAGAGCACAGCAGGTCTTTGATATCTGGCCACTTCATAATCAAATTCATAGCTGTGGTAAGGTGGTAAAAAAAAGACCACAGCAACTTTTTCTGATTTCAAATACTCTAGAAAGCTCTCAAAATGTCTCCTGTTTTTTTTCAATATCTTATGCTTTTCAAGTTTCAGCCTAGACATAAACCTCATATTGTATTTAACGTGTGCCAAAGTAATTTTCGTATCATTTGTTAGATACTTTTTTCGCCATTGACGAGATCCATCTGGAAAAATAACCCCTCCATTAGCAATCGAACTCTTAGTCTCTTTCCAATTTTGTTTTAGCCATGAAAGTTCTTTAGCATCTATCCCTCCTGATCGCTTCAGTTGATTCCTTGATTTAAGCTTGAAATTAAAATATTTTATAGAGTCTTGGAAATAGGCCGGTGATAATAGATTAAAAATTCTTCTGAGCTCATGTTTAAAATATGCATATTTTAATTTCAGTATTTGAATCCATTTAATTCTCTTATTTATCAAAGGAAGTATTTCCTCAAATTCAGAGATCAAATCTTTTTTTAAACTTGACTTCAAGACAAATTGATCTGGTCCGAGACCCAAAAAAATCACTTTGGGTTTTTTGTCATTTTTCCTAAGCAAATTATAGATCCCAATCATATCTTGGATCTTACAAGAACTAACACTTGCATTATAAAAACTATTTTCAGGAAAATTGCTCTGATTTAGAGTAAAAGATCTACTTGATCCTAAAACAACAATATCCTTTGGACTATCAAATGATTCTATCTGTTTTTTCTTGATATATACTTCATCTACTTGACTCATTGTGATATCAAATCCGACATTCAAACCTCTTTTCAAACTAGAAAAAATATCTGCATCAAACTTCCTGTGCTTATAAATGTTTGCGGGATCAATAAAATAATTCACCAATGTCAAGCATAGGACAACTGGCAAAATACGAAGGGAAAATCTTAAAATATCTTCGACTATATTGTTTTTTTCAGTGTGCTCTATAAATGTTGTCATATTTAAAATTGAAAATAGATGAAAGGTGATTTACCGTAAAAACCAAAAAAGATTAATGCTGTAGCCATCAAGTAGTAAAAGATATTTCTAGCTAGCTTATTTTTTGCATTGAATAGCGCTGGAAAAAAACCTTGACCTTGATTCCAGTCCATAGCAATCAAAATCACTACCATAATAAAAGGAGTAAGCATTAAACTTGAGAAATCTAGTTCAAACTGAATCTCAGTAAAAATCTTTTTAAGTATCAAAATTGAATCACTCAAAGAGTTAGCTCTAAAAAAGACCCAGGTAATATTCACAAAGACAAAAGTGAGAGATAAGTTAACAGCATCCTTTAGACCACAGCTTTCTAATTGTTTTTCTATGAAAGAATAATAAGGACTTAAAATTTTTGCAACAATCATAGATATGCCATGTAAAAAGCCCCATACAATAAAAGTCCACTGTGCGCCATGCCAAAGGCCACTGATAATGAATACTAGTAAAATGTTAAAGCACCACTGACTAAAGCCCACTTTACTTCCACCCAATGGAAGGTAAATATAATCTTTAAACCATGAAGATAAAGAGATATGCCAACGTCTCCAAAATTCAAAAATTGATTTTGAAAAATATGGTTTATTAAAATTTTTCATCAAACTTACTCCAAAAAAGCGAGCTATTCCGATTGCGATATCCGAATAACCAGAAAAATCACAATAAATCTGAAATGCAAAGAAAAGTGTGGCTAAAATCAAAGACTGTGCTGAAGCATCAGTAACATTATTATAGATAGGGTCAACAAACTTAGCTAATCTATCTGCAATAACAATTTTTTTTAAAAGCCCCCAGCCGACCATTTTTATCCCAAAAACAAAATTCTTTGTTTTATAAGACTTAAGATGAAAAGCATTTTCACCACTCAGCTGAGGCAAAAGATTATGCACTCTTTCTATAGGACCAGCCACCAATTGAGGGAAAAAAGCAACATAAATAGCAAAAGCAATGAAGTTATAACAAGGCTTAAGACTCAATCTATAAACATCGATCAAGTAACTTGCTGTTTGAAATGTGTAAAAAGATATTCCAACCGGTAAAATAATATCAAACCGAGGTATATCAGTATTAATTACTGTATTAATATTACCGAAGATAAAATTAGAGTATTTAAAATACAGCAAAGGTAGGATTAGAATTGAGATTCCGATGAAGAGGTAAATTTTCTTTATGCTCTGCCTAGACTCTTTACTAATAAGAATTGCAATAAAATAACTGGCGACCGTTACTCCGAGTAAAAGCAAGACTAGAATTGGCTCTAAAAAGCCGTAAAAAAAATAGCTTGCACACAGAATGAATAACGGTCTATATTGTTTCGGTAAAAACCAAAAAATACAAAAAACTAACAAGAAAAAAATTAAAAATTCTTCTGAGTTAAAAACCACAGTACATTATTCCTCGGCTTTAGCAAACATCTCTAATACTCCTTACTATGATCCCCTCTTGATATATTAGACAAGTAAATCTAAGGAGGAATCGAGATGCGAG
>CAWUIS010000107.1:0-6387 GCA_963922625.1 uncultured Candidatus Melainabacteria bacterium
CTTTTTGTTTACTTAAATTTGTACGGTGTTGCGTTTAATGATTGAAGAGGCCATATTAGCTGGATTTGCAGCCGCTTCAATAATAGGCTTGAGCTTTTTCCACATTGTACGAACCTTACCCAGTTGAATAACAAGATTAAGATCGGTTGTTGCCTTAAGTCCCATACCATCATTACCATTTACCAATCCTTCAAGAGTGGTATCAAATAAAGTCGCAGTTGCCGTCAAATTAGATTTATTGTTGTCAGCTTCAAGACCATAAGCAGCAAGGAAATATTCCTTGGACATTTTTTGAGTAAGCATTCTTTGTCTTCCAGAAAGATTAATTGCAGTTGCCAAATGAGGAGCCATCCCTGTATCAGAAGCTAAACCTTCCCAGAGCTTGACTGCTTTGTTCATTTCTTTAAGTAATGGAATATTTTGCGAAGCAATTTCAGTAATCTGAGCTTTTGAAGCTGCTTTGTTGTTGATAATTGCATCAACTTGAACTTTAAATTTGTCCCATAAGCCTTTCACTACTCCAAGTTGGGTGAGGATTGCTGTGTTGGTAGTTTTTTCAAGGCCGACACTCGCATCACCGTTTTTCAAACCTGCTAGAGTTGTATCAAAAAGATCTCTTGTTTTTTTAAGATTGGCCAAGTTTGCTTCTTTATTGAGGTTAAGTGCAACTAATACCGCTTCTTTGCTCATTTTCTGAGTGAGCATCCTTTGCCGGCCAGACAAATTAATCGCTTTTTCTAGAGCACCTGCTTGAACTTGCAAAGTTGAAACTAATAAAAGGGAAAGCACTAAACAAAATCTCTTAAGGTTCATAAAAAGATTCTTCCACTGAAAAACTAGAACTAAACATGTGATTTTTTTTGAAGAGCGTGGATATTAATTAACATGATCTCTTTAAATTTTTTAGACAATATCTTAAAGAAAACTTCTGTCAAAAATAAATTGATTGTACTGGTTAGTGTACCTTTGCTGGCATTACTTGTTTACTCGAGCTTGAGTATTTTAAAGAACTACTCTGACATGAGTTCTATTAGCAAGATTGAGCAATTGTCCAAAATATCAGTTAAAACTTGTAACCTAGTGCACGAGCTGCAAAAAGAGCGTGGTATGTCTGCTGGTTTTCTTGGTTCTAGTGGTGTTAATTTTGCCAAAGAAATTATCGCTCAAAGAAAACTAACAGATTCAAGAATAGAAGAGCTCAACAAAACTTTAAAAAAGGCCCCAATTAAAAGCTTTGATGTTGAATATCAGGAAGCCCTCAATCTAGTTTTAGATGACTTAGATCAAATCAAAGATATGAGAGTGAAGGTTAGTAGTCAAAGCATCAAATTCAAAAAAGCCCTTGCTTACTATACTGGTTTGAATAAAAAATTCCTTGAGCTGACAGCAATGGTTTCAAGATTAAGTACTAATCCAAAAATCACACAAAATATAAACGCTTATGTCAACTTTTTACTTGGTAAAGAAAGAGCCGGGATCGAGAGAGCTGTAATGTCTTCTGTATTTGCAGCCAATGAATTTGCAACTGGGCAGTATCAACGTTTTATCACTCTTGTTGCGGAGCAAAATGACTATATTAATGTATTTAAAAATTTTGCTAGTCCTGAACAAAAGGCACTGTACGAAGAAGAAGCTAAAAGTGAAAATTTTACAACCGTAGAAAAATATAGAAGATTTGGTTTAACCAATATGCCTGGCGTTCTTGATTTAGTAGATCCTAAAACTTGGTTTGAAGTTCAAACCAAAAGAATCAATCAACTCAAGAAAGTAGAAGATAGTCTTGCTAAAGATTTAGGTAAAACAGCTGGCTCGGCACTTGCAGGAGCAAGAACAAGCTTACTCACTTCTGTTGTGGTTGGTGCTTCTTGCTTACTATTAACAATCTTACTGGCGATGAGTATCATTAACTATATTGCTAGCTTTGTGACAAAAGTAACCGATAGCCTTACTGAACTTGCTGAAGGCAACTACGAGTCTTCACTTGTTATGGATTCACAAGATGAGTTTGGTTCCATTGCCTTGACTTTCAATGCTAGCGTGGCAAATCTTGCAAAAGTTACCAAAGAAGCTAATGAAAAAATCGAATCAGAAGTAGAAAGACTTTCAGCTGAGAGCATCAAGTTTGTGCAAATGATCGAAAATATGCCTACTAATATTATTCTGGTTGACTTGGACGGTAAGTTTGCAACACAAAACCCAAGCTCAGAAAAGACATTTAGTCAAAACACAAGTAGGCTTGGCATAACAGCTTCAAGTGTAGTTGGTAATTCTTTTGAAATTTTTTCACTTAATCAGACAAAGTATTCTCAATTAGCTAGTCAACAACAGCAACATAGTGAAATCATTGATTTCAAAGGAGAAAAAATTGAGATTTCTCTATACCCTCTCATTGACAATGGTAGACAAACTGGCTCGATGTTGGTGTGGGATGTAGTTACAGCAAGAGAGCAAATCAAACAAAGAGAAGAAGAAGTCAAGCGACAGCTTATAGATAGTGTTACTAACCTCAACAACTCTAGTACTGAGTTAAATCAGGTCTCGTCTGGTTTAGACAACAACATAGTAGATGTTGCAGAATCCACACAAACAGTTCAAGGACTTATGAATGGAGTAAGCGCTGCTACTGAAGAGATGGTATCTAGTATCGCGGAGATCGCAAGAAATACTGAAAATGCTGCCTCGATGTCACTTTCAGCGGTAGAAACTATTGAAAGTGCTGAGAGAGTAATTGCTGAGCTGAAAGATGGATGCGAGGAAATTAGTGGCATTCTCAAAGTTATTACAGAAATTGCAAACCAAACAAATCTACTTGCCCTTAACGCGACCATTGAAGCGGCAAGAGCAGGAGAAGCTGGTAAAGGTTTTGCAGTTGTAGCAAATGAAGTCAAAGAACTTGCTTCAAGAACAGCAGAAGCTACTGACGATATTAGAGTCAAAATTGAAAATGTTCAAAGTGGTTCAGAACAAGCAATCAACTCGATTGGACAAGCAACTGATTCGGTAAAATCTATTAATTCTATCAATTCAACTATCGCAAGTTCGGTTGAGGAGCAAACTGCTGTTACTGCTGAAATTGGAGAGAGTATCAGAAATTCCTCTCAAAAAGTCGAGGACATGTCTAGTAGCATAAATGACATGAAACCACTGATTGAAAACAATAAGCATACTTCTGAGGAGATTAGTAATGTTAGTGTGCAGCTAGTTAACTTGTCTAACTAAAGAGAGTATCGCTTGATGATCCCCTCTTGATATATTTGTCAACCCCTAAGAATTTAAAACAATAAATTCTAAGCTTGTAATTTTAGATTTAAATGTTTTTGATAGAACTTAGTTGGTGACGTTTTCAAGGCAGTATGAATTGTCAACCCCTAAGAATTTAAAACAATAAATTCTAAGCTTGTAGTTTTAGATTTAAATATTTTTGATAGAACTTAGTTGGTGACGTTTTCAAAGCAGTATGAATTCTTTTTTTGTTGTAGTAATTGATTGTTTGATGGATTGCTTCAACTAGTTCACCAAGATTTTCAAATTCTTTGACGTTACCAAGCTCTTCTTTAAAGCTGCCATAAAATGATTCTTGAAAACCATTTTGCCATGGTGAAGCTTTTGCACTCATTGAGCATTTGATTTGATTAGCTTTTAAAAAGTTTTGATACTCGTTACTGAAAGATTTTTACGGTCTCAGTGATGATGAAACCGAAGAGCAGATCAACGACAGAATTTCATTTCGCAAGTTCATGCAACTTGGTGATAATGAATCATCTCCAGATGAAACAAGCCTTTGTAAATTTAGAGCCTGGATGACTAAAAACAATAAGCAAGAAAAGCTTTTTCAAATTGTTAATTGTTATCTAAATGACAAAGGTTGTTTTGTAAAAAAAGGAAGTCTTGTTGATGCAACAATCATTGATGCTCCTAAAAACAAAAGCAATAGTGAAAAGAAATGGATGGACGAAGATGCTAGTTCAACGAAGAAAGGCTCAACATGGTATCGCGGATACAAAGCACACATGGCTACAGATTTTGGATCAAACCTAATTACAGACATCATGACAACAACGGCAAAGGTTGCTGACACTAAAGTCTTCGATCTTTTAATTCCCGATGACATCAAAGCAGTTCTAGCAGATAAAGGTTACTACAGTAAAGAGAGAAAAGCAGAACTGCGATCCAGAGGAATCTTTTGTGACATTTTGGATAAGGCTGCAAGAGGCAAAAAGCTTTCAAATTCACAGACAAAGCGCAACAAAAAATTATCATCAGCGAAAGCATATGTAGAGCATCCGTTCAACGCAATTAAAAATTGGTTTGGTTTTAAAAAGACAAGATTTGTAGGTATTGTTAAAAACACTGCACAAATGTTTATGATGGCGACACTTTACAACTTGCATAAAATTCGAAAAACACTAGACCCAGAGCCAGTAATGTCTTGATTTTAGGGCGTTCTGTATCTAAAATGCCCTAAAACACAGGATTTAATCAAAAATTGACCGATTGGAGTAGCTTCGGAGACTGCGTTTTAGCTATTGCTACTGCCTCACAACAGAATTCACTATTCTTCAGTGGATCCTTAAACACAGAGACAAGATATTTACTTTTCTAGACTATCCTGATGTTCCTGCTGATAACAATGAAGCTGAAAGAGCAATTAGAAATGCCAAAATTAGGCAAAAAATATCAGGGTGTTTTAGAAACAAAGAAGCTGCTGAAAGATATGCAACCATCCTCTCTTGGGTTGAAACTGCTAAAAAACAGGGCAAATCAGCTATTCAAGCTTGCCTACAGATCTTTAATGGTAACTTACAGCTAATTTAGACCTGAGTAGTTACGATGTTTCATATTGATAATCATAATAGCTTATAATGTTTTGACAATGTACATGTTTCGTGATGTAGTTATTCGCTTCCTTTTAGAAATTTTCTATTCGTCTTCTTTAGTTTACGTAAATAAGAAGCAATTGCAATATCTAAAAGAAGTTTTGAATGAGAATGATGACTACTGGGCACTGGACAAAGCAATGCAAGAACTCATTAGTTCAAAAAATATTAGATAGGTATTGAGAAAATTTAAGTATGGTTCGGATTATTCTTATAGCAGCTGGGATACTTCTTGTAATTCATTTAATTGAATCGTTCTTTTATGACAACAAAATTGTAAAAGTTGATCCTAAAAAGCTTCAAACACTCAAGAAAATTTTCTCTTCGGAGGATTCTGCAATGTTAATTAGTAGAGCAATAAGACATACCATTGAGATGGAGCAATGGAGATCAGACCGTGCTCGTCAAATTAAAGAAGAGAAAGAGTAATGGCTATTTTGATTGGTGTCTTTTCTGGGTGTGTTTTAATGGGTATTTTTGTACTTCTGGGTCTAGCAACTAGGGGTATTGAAAAATGTCAAACAGCTGCATATTTAAAGCTACAGGCTATACATCTAGGGTATATAAATAGCATTTTAGTATTTTAATTTTGGCTCTTTGATATGATTTGAAACCGTGGATATTAAGTCAAATTTCTATGATGATTCTCAGTTTGTTCTTGAAGGGGTTCACTTCGAAGAAAGATTTAAAGGTATTTTCCCAAGCATTGAATTACCTCCATGTTTTACTACTGACGACACCGAAAACATAGAGCTTACATCTGAAGTTGTTACGTACTTAGATAAATTCAATAAGGGTTGCTTGTTGATTAATTATAGTTGTCCAAAATATAGAAATAATAGAAGATTGTTTTCTATCATGAACCCAATTTACCAATTTAAACTCAATGATGTCCTGATGAGTAATTGGGGGAAACTAGATAGTATATTTTCATCTAATAAAAATTCTTTTAGTCTGCCGCTTATGCACCCAGCAGAAAAAACTTACAAACTCTTCGACCGAAAGAATACATGGTTTGAATTTGATGATTATAACCTTGAGCGCAGCATACCATATAAATTTGAGTTAAGAACTGATATCCAGGAGTTCTACAGAAGCATTTATACACATTCAATACCATGGAGTATTGTAGGAAAGGAATACGCAAAAACATGTCAAAAAACCCCTGATTACTGGAATTTAATAGATCAGTTAATTTCAGGAGCTAATCATAGAGAAACTGTAGGCATCCCAATTGGGCCGGATTCTTCGATAGTAATTTCAGAATTAATACTTTGTTCAATTGATAGAGAGATAGAACAAAGACAACCTGATATTAAATTTTCAAGATTTGTTGATGACTACAGATTTTTTTCTAATTCAAAACAAGATCTTGAAAATTGCTTGATGGACTTAGAACTCATACTTAGTGAATATAAGTTAGCAATTAATATTGATAAAACTAGAATTCTTGAGGCTCCGAAATCAGATTTTAGTTTTTGGTTAAATCAGTTGGAGTCTTTTAATTTTG
>CAWUIS010000108.1:0-6358 GCA_963922625.1 uncultured Candidatus Melainabacteria bacterium
AAATAGGAGGGAGTTTTTTCAGATCAACCATCGCCCTTAAAGATCTGCCAATTAATCTTTGAATTTCAAGAGAGCGAGCAGCGGCTTTATTGCGCTCACGCTTGATACGCTCGTTGCTTGAGCCAGGTAGCATGGCATACTCAGCTGTGATCCAGCCCTGAGGAGGTTTAGCATCTTTTAGATGGGGCGGGACACTAGGCTCAACTTTAGCTGTGACAATGACTTTGGTATCACCACAACTAACTAGAACCGAGCCTTCAGCGGTCTTGATAAAATTACGCTCAAAGCTATAGGGTCTTAATTCATTAGGTTTACGGTTTTGCTGTCTTTCTTTGCTTGTTGTCATATTCAATAGAGTAGCAGCAAAGCTAAACCCTCTCTATAGAAAGAACGTCACTCATATTGTTAATAGAAGTGCAGATTTTATGGAGTTCGCTTTGGCCAGAGACATTTAAAATCATCCGCAAAATAGCAACACTCTCAGCAGGCCTCTCCTTGACTTTAAAATCACTGATATTTATACCAGCATCAGCTACCAAGGTTAGAAGGTCTTTGACAACACCGACTCTATCAACAACAACTATATTCAAATTAGTTGGGTAGCTTTTACTAGCACGGGCATTCCAGTTTATAGTCATTAATCTTTCTGGTTCAATTTGCTTGAGATTGAAACAGTCAGAGCGGTGAATGGTGATGCCTTTACCCTTGGAAATAACACCAATGACATCTTCACCAGGAATAGGAAGGCAACATTTTGCAATATTGTATAAAAGCCCATCCAGCTCTGGTATATCAGCTCCTTCACCTTTCTCTGGAGCTTTGCGTGGTTTATGTTTGCGTAAAAGTTCATCAGCGTCAGGTTCCTTATTAAGGCTGTATTTAGTGCCTGAAAGCTTGCCTATGACCTGGTTTACACTGGTATCACCGGAGCCAATGCTGGCGATCATATCCTCGCTGCTTTTGTAATTGATCCTTTCAGCAACAGCTTTGAGCTCAGGAGATTTTAAAAGTTCATCGAAGCTTTCTTTCGGGAATTTTTCAGAAAGCATTTCTTTACCCATTGCAAGGTGTCTGTCACGGTTTTGTTTTTTGTACCAAGATTTGATCTTGTGTTTGGCTTGATTCGTTTTGACAAAATTGAGCCAGCTTAAATTTGGGTGCGAATTTTTATTGGTGATGATTTCAACCAAATCACCATTTTGAAGCTTGTAATTAATCGGAACGATATTGTCGTTGACTTTAGCTCCAGAGCAGGTGTCACCAAGTTTAGAGTGGATTCGATAGGCAAAATCAATAGGTGTTGAGTCAACGGGCAAGGTGATGACATCACCTTTGGGTGAGAGTATATAAACCTCTTGAGCAAGTATGTCTTTTTTGACAGTGTCAACATACTCTTGGTCATCTTTGACATCAGTTTGCCATGAGATTAGCTGTCTGAGCCAGGTTAGCTCTTCAATTTCAGATTCTTGTGCGATATTAGAGCCGCCACTTTCTTTATAGTTCCAATGTGCAGCGATACCATTTTCAGCAATGGTATGCATCTCATATGTTCTGATTTGTACTTCAAGTGGCTTACCGTAGTGAGTAATAACAGTTGTATGCAAAGACTGGTACATATTGCTTTTAGGTACTGCAATATAGTCTTTAAAGCGCCCTGCCATTGGTCTGAATGCTTCGTGTACTACACCAAGAGCGGCATAGCAGTCTTTGATATCTTTTACTAGTACGCGGATACCCAAGAGATCATAAATTTGATGCTCCTCATGATCAGGGATTTTGTTGTTGGAATCGCGTAGCTTCCGGAATACACTAAAAAGGTGCTTAGCTCTACCAGTGATTTCAGACTCTATATTGTTCCCTAATAAAAGCTCACGAAATTTTTCTTTGATAATCGTGACTTGGGCTTCACGCTCACTTTTTTTACTGGCAACAAGCTCTTTTACTTTTTGAAATTCTTTGGGGTAGACATATTTGAAGCTCAAATCCTCAAGTTCAGTTTTAATATTATGCAGACCAAATCTATTGGCTAAAGGAGCGAAAATATCTAATGTCTCACTAGCTACCCTGAGCTGTTTTTCTTGGCTAAGGTACTCAAGCGTTTGCATATTATTGAGGCGGTCAGCAAGTTTTACAAGAACCACTCGGATATCTTGGGCAATAGCCAGAAGCATTTTGCGAAAGTTACTAGCTTGCTCTTCTTCTGATGATTTGAAATTCAATTTCCCAAGTTTGGTGACACCATCTACAAGCAAAAAAACGGTCTCACCAAAGTTCTCTTTCATTTCATCTTCAGAGGTTTGAGTATCTTCAAGCACGTCATGAAGTAAACCTGCACATACCGTTGCGGTATCACAGCGAAATTTGATAAGAGATATCGCAACCGCTACTGGATGAACGATATAGAGTTCACCACTTTTACGTTTTTGATTAATGTGCTTGTTGAAAGCGTATTCGTAGGCTCGCAGAATCTCGGCATCTTCCAAGTCAGCTCTTGGCTTATGACTGAGTGCTTTGATGAGCTCCTGCTTGAGCTTGTCTCTGTTTTCTTGAATCATGCTATGTTTTAAACCTATGCTAGCAAAGCTGGTTAAATTACTGATTGATGCTATCGAGATATATAGTTATATACTCTTGATCTGGGTTATCGGTACTTGGTTTCCTCAATTCCATGGTACTAAATTTTTTCGTGCCATCGAACAGATTGTTTATCCTTATGCCAAAATTTTCCGTAATCTTATCCCCCCTCTTGGTGGTTTTGATTTTTCTGTAATAGTTGCCTTTTTTGCGCTATCAGTTTTGCAGAGACTTATAGCTTCAATTCTCCTTTAATTCATACTAAAAATGCTTTTTTATATTTATATATCCTTGAGTTTCATGACAGCTTTGATTATCGCTAAGCCGATCATAAAATTTCTCAAGAGCATCAAATCTATCCAGAGTTTTAGAAGCCAAGGACCACAGTCTCACCTTGAGGCTAAAGCTGGCACCCCTACTATGGGTGGCTGGATCTTTCTTGTGCCAATTTTCATTTTTGGCTTATTACTATACTTGCAGATGAAAAACTTTGTCATCCTTTTAGTGCTAGCAGCATTTTTAGTGGGTGCACTAATGGGAGCCTTTGATGATGGGCTTAAAATTTTGCAGTCAAATTATAAGGGGCTAGGTAGTCTGCAAAAACTTTTTATACAGCTTCTATTTAGCCTTGCTGTCGCTTATGTATCTGGTAGGTATCTATTTACAGATATTATTGCATTTGAATTCATATGGGCATTTTTGGTTATTGCCGGGTCTTCTAATGCCATTAATTTAACTGATGGCTTGGATGGTTTGGCAAGCTTGATGTCAATGCTTGCTTATGGGGCTTTGGCTTTTGTCTTTTGGCAACAAGCCAATTTTGATTTGATGTACTTTGCCATTATTATTGTTATGGCTCTTGCTGCTTTCCTGATTTTTAATTTCAAGCCGGCTAAGATCTTTATGGGAGATACAGGTAGTTTAGCTTTGGGAATGGGGCTCGGTACTCTGGCTTATTTAGCAAAGCTTGAATGGTATCTGCTTGTCTTTGCTTTAATTCCAGTCTTAGAGACCCTTTCTGTTGTTCTACAGGTTCTTAGCGCTCAAATTTCACGCCGTTACTTCAATAGGGATTGGCGCATTTTTAAAATGGCACCTTTGCATCATCATTTTGAACTCTGTGGTATGCCCGAATTGATGGTTGTGCTCAGCTTTACATTTGTGCAAACCCTTGTTATTGTCATTGGCTTGTTTATTAGTAACAATTAATAAAAAACCCCTAAAGTTTTTAAAATTAGCCTTATACTTCTGGGCAAGTTAAGTTGGTAAGGAAACATTAAATGAAAATATTCAGAATCTTAGCTCTATCATCACTTGTATTTGGTCTTGGTGCCAATGCTGCAGGCATCACTAGTGTCGATTCTGTGACCAATGTTGCTAATGTCAAAGGATCAGTCACCTTACAAGCTCGAGGAGATATTCCTAGTAATCTTGAGGACTTATGGGCTGGTAGAGATGATCAGGTTTCAAGAAAGAAACTTGTAAAAGTTGAAGGTTCTTACACGCCAAACGAAATTCTTGTGGTTACCGAGTCCGGTTTAAGCGATTCTGTTGCTGACAATGAAGGTAGTTACACTTTTAATTTCTCGGTTTTAAGTGTAATGAATAGTTTTGCTCAAAAGGCAAGAGCTAGTTCTCGCAAAACAAGCGTCTTAGCTGAATTTGCAAATGATCTTAGTCAAGATGATGATGATTCAGATTCTGATAGCGTGGATAGCGTTGTAAGCGTACTTAATAGTCCTATTAATGTCTCTGAAACTATGTCTGTGACTAGACTAGTGACTATTAGGAAAGGCAATAAAGGTATCCTGAAAGGCTCTTTCTCTGGTGGTTCAAAAGCTGCTAAAGGCCGCTTTAAGCTTAACTTCACGTTCTAATTAAAGAGAGTGTCGCCGAATCCCTGTTTTACCAGTGAAATATAGAGATCAGAAATCAATGCACCGGGACTCACCGAAACTCCCATCAGTTTTTGCTACACGCCCTATAATCATCAAGTGACTATATTTGTCCTCTTAGCAATATATCTTCTTGGTTCTACTCAAGGTCTATGTATTTGGTGGGCTCATATACTAGCTTCAATCTTTGCTCTGATTAATCTTCATAGGTTTTCTAAGTACTATTTATTTTGGGCATTGCTTCTAGTTGCAGCATTGTTTGCAAGCGAACCACGTTTTAGCTTGGAGTATTTTTTATTAGCTACTGGCTTTTCTGGCGTGGCTTTTTCTCCTTGGTGGCAAAACAAGAGCTTTGACCAGAGAAGAAACTTTTTATTGCTAGTTTTCATAGCATTACTAGGTGCTTATTTTTTCAAGAGAACTTTTTATGAAAGAGGTAGTTTACTTTTATGGTTGCCAGTCTTTCTTGCACTTTACTTCAATAAAAAAAGCAACTTCAATACTTGGACTAATTTTCTTTTGGCTCCATTGATTTTTCTTTTCAATAAAAAAACTACGATACTTGCATATATTGCAAACCTTGTTGTTTATATGCGCTCGCGTTTGTTTTTGCTAGTTGGGGCAGCTATGGTGCTACTTGCTTTTATTTATAAGACAAATTTATTGAAATTTTTTAAAAAATCTTTCCAGTCTCGCCTTTATATTTGGGCTTCTAGCGTTAAGGGTGCTTTGACTGAGCCACTTTGGGGGCATGGATTTGGTACTTTTGTCATTGATTTTGCACCTCATCGTATTATCGACAAGGCTGTTTTTGGTGCCAAGGCACAACAACAAGTAGCTCATGGTCATAACCTTTTTGTTCATGTGGCTTTTGAACAAGGGCTTTTAGGTTTGCTTATAGTTGCTTTTATTTTTTACTTGATTTATAAAAATGCTAAGCCTGCTTTTTTACCCCTTTTTGTTATAAGTTTTCTTGATGCCTCAATAGTCAGCTTTAGTCAGTATTTATTGGCATCACTTTTATTGTTACCTTTTTTAAAGCCAGAGAGAGATTATATTTTTTGCAAAACTATCCCTGAAAAGTTTTTTATTCCTGCAAGGCTTGTAATTTACTTGGTTGCTGTTGTGATTTTTGTTTCTAGCTGTGTCGGGCATTTTTACTACGCTAATAATCAGATGAGTAAGGCTATTCATTGGGATAGGCTCAACTCGCTTTACCATTTTATGCGTGGTGCTAATCGTCTCAATAGAGATACAGAAAAAAGTGAGCAAGATTTTGCCAATGCAATTTCTCTTTCGGAGAATATTGGCTATTTTCATGCTTTTTATGCGGCCTCTCTACTAGCTAACTTGAAATTTACTGAAGCCAAACCAGCTATTAAAACAGCTCTTAAACTAAGTGGGGGTGATGCTTACTGGTATTTCTTAAGTGCTTTAATAAATCATGATGACAAAAAAATCATGAAAAAGCATATGCAAAAAGCACTAGCTAAAAGACCAGAAATTGCAGAACTGATTAAATATTCTAGTGAGACTTCCTCTGAATTTATTGGTGGTGGTCGCTCGGATGTAAGGGTTTCATCTTTTTACCGCGAGGGAGCAAGGGTTTTTCTACCTTTACCAGTTATGGATGCTTTGCCCAAGCTAGAAGAAAACTAAGTTTTTTCTAAAAATTATGTTAATGCAATACTTAATCGTGGCTTAAATTTCTTGACCTGTTAAAATTGTTGCTCGTTGAGTTTTTAGCTCAATATTTAGTAATGGAAAGATCAGGCGGAAAGATAGTAGAGGACACATTGGCAGAAGTAAAAGTTAACGACGGTGAATCTTTAGAAGCGGCATTGAGACGTTTCAAACGTGAAGTATTGAAGGCCGGAATCATCATCGAA
>CAWUIS010000109.1:0-6240 GCA_963922625.1 uncultured Candidatus Melainabacteria bacterium
TAAGGTTCTTGAACTTCCAGAAAATATATAAGATACATTTTTTTGATTTTGTATCTTAGATCTGATTTGCCATTCTACTTGTTTGCCATCTTGCCATTTGCTGATTTCTTGTACTTCATCGAATATAACTATAATGCGTTGTTTTTCTCTCAGCTCATCTAGCAGTGACAATGCTTCAAAAATTGAATTAGCAATATTTTCTTGTGGTCCTGTAAATTCGATGGAATGTTCAAGCTCACCTGTAAATTGATTGATTTTTGCAACTGGTCTAAGTGCAGTTAAACTTGATGCGATACGCTTGAAACCAGCTTGCAATGGCTTTGAGCTTTCAACTAGTTTGACGATACTCTTTGTAATTTCAGCTAAAAATTGCTCGGAATTTGCTAACTTAGAAATATCGAAAAAAATCACCAGATCTTTTTTATGAGCTTTTTTTGATTTATGTCTCTCAATGGCTTCTTTTATAAGTGAACTTTTACCGACTCTTCTATAGCCGTAGATGATCACTGTTTGACCAATTTTGATATAGGCTTCTAGCTCCTGTACTTCTCTTTCTCTTCCTGCAAAAAGTTCGCCGTTAACAATTTCGCCGTAAGCAAAAAGATCAAAACCCATATGCTATTTATACCATTGTCTGTATGTTAATAACAACTTTTTTGTATTTAAATTCAATACAAGAAAGTTGTTGCCGCAATACATCTTTTGGCGCTATAATATAGATCTTATGGCTTCACGTGGAATGAAACTTGGTGGTGATCTGGATAATCTTGCTTATGCAAAGCCAGAAGAGTTTGATGCAGTTTTGAAAAAATACTGTGCTACCAAAAATGTTAAAGCAGATGTTGCTATTCGTTGGGCTTATCAAAGAGCTATGGATGAAGAGCAGCGTCAGTTTTTAAAGTCTAAGTACGAAGATTTTTATAAGAGCGGAAGCAACCTCATCTAAATGAGTTTTTATATAACTACCCCCCTTTTTTATGTGAACGATCTGCCTCATATAGGTAGCGCTTACCCGACTATTGCTTGTGATTTTTTAGCTGGGCACATGCTTCAGCGTGGTGAAAAAGTTGCATTTTTGACTGGTAGCGATGAGCACGGTCAAAAAATAGAAAAGGCGGCTCAAAATACAGCTAAAACTCCAATCGAACACTGTGATTTTATTGCTGAAGAGTTTCAAAAACTTTGGCAACTTTTAGATATCCATAATGATTATTTTGTAAGAACCAGCTCTCAATCTCATTACGAATTTGTCACTGAATTTTTTGAAAAAGTTAGAGCCAATGGAGATATATATAAAGGTGAATACAAGGGGCTGTATTGCCCTCACTGTGAAGATTTTTGGCTTGAAAAAGATTTGGATCAGGAAGGCGAGCAGTTCTTTTGTCCTGTGCACAAAAAGCCTGTAGAGGAATATTCGCAGGAGAATTACTTTTTTGCTCTTTCTAAATACGAAAGCAAGCTTAAACAATATATTGAAGACAACCCAGACTTTATTCAACCTGAATATCGCAAAAATGAAGTTTTAGGATGGATCAAAGAAGGCTTAAAGGACTTTCCTATTTCAAGAGCGAATATCTCTTGGGGTATACCGGTGCCGGGAGATAAAGATGGTCAGGTCATTTATGTTTGGTTTGATGCTTTGCTTGGTTATATTTCTGGGCTGGGGCAGGACCGCCAGCAGCATTGGTCTGAAGAAACAAAAATCATTCATATTATTGGCAAGGATATTTTGCGCTTTCATGCGGTCTACTGGCCAGCAATGTTGATGTCTGCAGGATTTCAGCTGCCATATAAAGTTTTTGGTCATGGCTTTCTGACAAAAGATGGTATGAAAATGGGCAAGACCTTGGGCAATATTATTGACCCGGTTGAACTCACTAAAACTTATGGAAAAGAAGCACTTAAGTTTTATTTTCTAAGAGAAATTGTTTTCGGGCGTGATGGTGATTACACAGAGTCTGGTTTTATTGGCAGGCTTAATACGGACCTTGCTAATAACCTTGGTAATCTTCTCAACCGCGCACTTAAACTTGTTTCGAAGTATTTTGATAATAAAATCCCAGAAGCAGAGCTTGATACCGAGATTTCTCAAGCATTTGAACTTCTGCACCAAAGCTTTATTGAAGATCTTGATAATTTGAGACCATTTTTTGCACTTGAAGCTCTGTTTAAAACCCTTGATAAAGTCAACGCCTATATCAATGATATGGCTCCATGGAAGCTTTTGAAAAGTGCTGAGCCTGGTTCTGAAGAGTTTAAAAAAGCAGCAAGTTCATTAGTCACTTCTTTAGATGCCTGCCGCCGTGCTGCAATCTACCTGGCACCGATTATGCCGTCATTATCACAGAAAATTTTTGCTAATTTAGGTTTACTCAAAGACACACAAGAAGACTTTAAAGCTTTGATGCAGGGGCAGTTTGCTTTTGCGGCGATCGATAAAACCATCTCTGGTCTTGAGCTTACTAGTAAAGCAGAGCCAATTTTCCTGAGAATAGAAGAAAAAAAATCAGAAACTCTGCCAGCCTGATGTTGTGGATTGCTTACTTTATATATTCAGTTGTTTGGACTTTACTACTACCAGTTCTTTATGCTTTAGCGCATAGCTTTATTCCAAAGTGGAGACCTGGGCTTCATGAAAGACTTGGTTTTTTAGACCCAGAAAAATTTCCCCAAAGACAGCTTGGAGTAAATAAGCAAGGACCAATTTGGTTTCATGCTGTTTCTGTTGGTGAGTTAAACACACTATTACCGCTGTTGAAGTTTTTTGTTGGTCTGGAGCAGGTTGTTAGTGTAACTACCGCAACAGCATATAAGCTTGCTGCAATCAAACTTGCAAAAGAGATTGAAGACAATCAAATCAAGCTGTTTTATATGCCTTATGATCACCCTCTCATCGTTGCTAAGGTCTTTAAGCAGGTTCAACCTAGTGCTTTGGTGCTCATGGAAAGTGAGATTTGGCCGGCACTTTTTCATGAAGCGCATAAAGCTAAAATTCCTTTGGCTCTTATTAACGCTAAACTTTCTGACTCATCTTTTGCTTTGTACAAAACTTTTTATTCTGTTTTTTCTCATGTCTTTGGCTTTATTGATATGGCTTTGGTTCAATCTCCAGCTGATAGTCGCAAGTATCTAGAAATGGGTTTGGACAAAAAAAATATTTTTATGATGGGCAATATGAAATTTTCTTCGATAGCCAAAGTCTCCAAAGAAGAGATTAAAAAACTCAAGCAAGACCTAGGCTATCAAGACGATGACATTATTATTGTTTGTGCAAGTACCCATGAAGAAGAAGAAGCTCTTTTGGTATCAATCTATCAAGAATTGCAACAAGTTCATAATAACTTGAGGCTAGTAATAGCACCGCGTCATCCAGAAAGATTTGTTGTAGTTGAGGACATCATCAATTCTGCAGCTAGGTTAATTCCAAAAAGATTTAGTGGTTTTGCCTGCGAGCCAATTATCCAAGACACTAATGATGTACTGCTTTTAGATACTATTGGTGATCTACTGAGGATTTATGCAATTGCAGATATAGCTTTTGTTGGGGGTACTATTAACCCTAAAGTTGGCGGTCATAATGTATTAGAGCCAGCGGCATCTAGCTTGGCAACTGTTATTGGACCTCATTATCATAAAAATACCGCTATGGTTGCGATCGTTGAAGAAGCTGGTGCTCTTGAGATTGCTGAATCCAAAGAAGAAATTAGGCTAGTTTTAAGTAGCTTGATAGAGAATAATGACAAAAGAATTTTAATGAAAGCTAATGCCAAAACCTTGATTGAAAAAAACAAAAAAATTGTTTTCAATGTAGCGGAGAAACTGAAAACATGTATGCAACTAAACTAGCCAAGGCTATCATCTCCTTGCCTTATCAATGCGTGCATGAATTGCGAAAGTCTTTTTATGCCTGTGCTTTATTCCAACCTCTAAAATTACCAGTGCCAGTAATTTCAGTTGGTAATTTGAGCTTTGGTGGTACCGGAAAAACTCCTGTCGTTATTTATCTCGCTGAATTTTTTGCAAGTCATGGTTACAAGGTACTGGTTTTAAACCGTGCTTATAAATCATCCAAGAAAAATTTTTCTAATATAGTTTTGAATACCAGATCAGCAAATGCTGATATTAAAGTCGAGGATATTGGTTATGAGCCTATGGAAATGCTGCTGCGTTTTATGTATGATGGCTTTGATATTACGCTGGGACTTGGACCAAATAGGTTTAATAATGCTATGGAGGCTATAAAAAACCACCAATGTAATTTATGTATTTTAGATGATGGGCAGCAACACCTTGGACTTCATAGAGATATAAAACTTTTACTCAGAAATGTAAATGAAGCTGGTTTTTACAGAGAATTTGATACTGGGAATTATGATTTTGAACTTTTTACTAAAGCTGATGCAGCTTGGATCGCTCAACATAAGGACAAAAATGCTCTGGCTTTTAACCTAAATTTAAGCAAAAAACTAGACTATGAGCGGGAAATAGGTGTTTTTACAGGGATTGCCGACCCTGAGACATTTCTTACAATGGTAAAGAGGCATTTAGAAGAGGACTGCTCTATGACAAATTTGAAATTTCGAAAGTTCTTTTTTCCAGACCATCACAGTTTTTCCGTGGATGAAGTTACCAGGGTAATTTCCCTGGGTATAAACATAATAACCACTCCGAAAGATATAGTGAAAATCCCGGAGAACCTGAGAAGCAATTTTTCAGTGGCGGTACCTAGGCTTGAATTTCAACCTAGTACTTTTCCTCACCAACTAATGCAAAAACTAAATAAGCTCTTTTAGGTATTCGGCCTAATTTGCTTATTTACCAAAAGGGGGACGTGATGGTAAATCAAAAGATGGAAACAATGGACTCACCATTCGATGGTGAAGCAAGAAAAAACGATAGAGCAAGATTGTCTAAAAGGGAGATGGAAGTTTTGCTGCATGTCAAAAATGGTTTGAGAAACCCAGAGATCGCTGAAAATTTGAGTCTCAGCACCAAGACGGTCGAGAACCATGTCAGAAGTATTTTGCAAAAACTAGACGCTAAGAATAGGACCGAAGCAGTGGTAATTGCCTTGCGTTTAGGGATTATAGAGATCTAGCTAGCAAAATACCATTAATGGTTTTAGAGTCGTCGATTTTGCCTTCTTGAATCATGGCAAGAGCTTGATCCAGATCTAGAACCAAGGTTGAGACTATCTCACCTTCATCGAGATCTTGCTTACCAGCAATTAGGTCTTGAGCAAGATAGAGATGTAGAATCTCGGTAGAATAGCCTGGGCAGGGTAACAACTCTGCCATTTTGGTCCATGTATTAGCGGTGTAGCCAGTCTCTTCTCTAAGCTCCCTTTGAGCTGTTAATAGAGTATCTTGTTCACCTGGATCAATTTTGCCAGCAGGTATTTCAATAACTACTTTGCCAACAGGAGTTCGGTATTGTTCTACTAATACAATTTTATTGTCATCAAGAATTGGTACTACGCAAACACCACCAGGGTGCACCATATATTGCCTGATAGCTTTTGTTTTGGCTGCATCGTCAAGTTCGACTTTATCTTCTATAAAATCCAGGAATTTTCCCTTGTGTAAGGATTTTGTTTCAAGTTTTTTTTCTAGCATGGTGTTTAAACAGTGTGTCGCCGAAAGTCACAATTATAGTCTAAATTTGCTTAGATTTTAGGAGATAAATTTGGATAACACTTCCAACACTGCTTGAGACCCGGTAGCTGCAGCCATGTGTATTATAGGTTTAGCTTTGAGAGTTTTAATTTTTTTTTGGACGGTTCTTTTTACAGGTTCTGCAATTGATTTAGCTAAAGCTCTGTCATGCTGAGGCTTTCTTCGCTGAGACGATTTTGCAGGAGCTTCCCTGGGTGGTAAACTTGTTGCTTGTTGTATGGAAGTGAGCGCCATTGCTAACTTTTTGTATTATAACAGCTGTAAATTTGGGGCTGGTTGAAGTTTTCAGGTCTTCAAATACTTATAAGTATAAGTTATTGTACTCAAATATTTGGCCGCCCATGTGTTAAGATAATTACTCGTCGGGTCCAATATGAGTACAACAACACTAAAGTCAATATCTCAAGAAATTGAATCAAGGTTTGGTCTTGCTCATGAAAATAAGAGAATTCAAGATGATGGTGGGGTTAAGAACAAAAAATTTAGGACTATTATCGAGAATTTTTACAAGCCTTTTTTAAAAGATCTTGCCAATCATATATCTCATGATAATAATTACGGAATT
>CAWUIS010000110.1:0-6218 GCA_963922625.1 uncultured Candidatus Melainabacteria bacterium
TTTTTATCATCTTATTCTTTATTATCTTCCGTTTCTTCATATCAACCTTTGTAAGCCTCTGCTGTTTTATTTACTGCCGTTTCTGCATAGGAACCTTTGTAAGCCTCTGCTATTTTATTTACTGCCGTTTCTGCATAGGAACCTTTGTAAGCCTCTGCTGCTGTATGTGCAACCGTGCTAGGCATGTAATAAGCCAATGCTTTTACCTGTTTACCCGTAAACCATTGCGTTGTTCCTGCTTCTAGAACTTCTCTTTTTCCATCTATATTCTTGACTATATTGCCATCATTGTTCTTCACTGTACGCAATATAGGATGTATACGATCACCTCCCTTTGCTACAGCTAGGTCAGTATAAGGATTATTCCATGCAGTATCGCCGTTTTCTATAGTCATAAAATAATTTATGCAGATAGTAGTTAAGCATTGGTTAGGAATAGGTTGTAAGTGTGAAAGTCGTTCAAAGACGCGTCTAATGCTATTCAAATGCCATCATCTCTTCTCATTAAATCACTTGCAAGAAGATTCATTGAGAAAAAATCAGGATGTATATTGTGAGTATCTTCCCAATATTAGTACTAAGGTTACTTACAACCTTTGAATTGCTAATCATTCTTTTCAATTGCTTTGCACTTGATAACATGGGTTGTACATCAAATTGTTCAAGAGGCACTTTCCAAGCTCTAGCTTAAATAATAAGAATTATTCTTAGTAACTAATATTAGACAAGTTCGGTAGAACTTGTCTAATATTTCTTTGCGAACCCTTGGGCATATACCCCTGTTTTTTTGTGTTTAGACGTCACAAATCAAGAGATTGAACTCCCTCGTGATGATTTTGAAGCTTGTTTTTATCAACTACTGTTTAGGGCTAGCTCTTTTTCAAATGCTTCTTCTGGAGTTTGCCAGTTTAAAACTTTCATTTCAGTTGCTTGTCTTCGCGTTTTCTTAGTCTGCTCTGGACTACGACGCTTTTTTAGATGTTCTTTGATGAACTCAACGGTTTCCTTATCATCTAGAATTGGTTTTGATCTTTGTATCTTTCTTGAGTCTGCTAGATCTTGGGCTGTTTGAGGATCATATTCTTCTTCAATTGAGTTTCTAGCTAGCTCTTGGCTAATTGCTGATTGACTACATCCGATCTGTTCAGCTATTCGACACTGATACGGATTAAATAGTTTCATTGATGCAATAGTTAATCTATCATCACGGGTAAGACGTTTGTATGAGTTCATAGTGGTTGTTTTTTGCTTTATTTACAACCTATGAACTCTTCTTTTTTGTATTAACTTTACTTAAATTAGTTACTCAGTGGAAACTGCCTATCTATTTTTGAAATAGATGCCGCATATTGATTCTATTGTATGACTTTATGATTCTTGATTTTGGTTTGCTTGATGTGAGTTTAGATGAGTCCCGGTGCATAAAATTTATCCCGTTTACAAACCTTTAAACTCCACATGTTATTAACTAGTATGTCTTACGAAACACTAGGAATATTTTATGATAGAGTCGCTCAAAAAGCTCACGAAGCTGTGGAGGCTATTAAAAAAAATAAAGACGCTGGCACAAAAAATACAGTAGAACAAGAAAAAAGCATACAACGCTTGAAAGCAATTAGTAAGAAGTATGACCGTTTAGGGTCTATATCTTACAATTTTTCAAAGGCAAGGGAATTAAGCCGTAAAAGACCTGGAGTAAACAGCAACAATACTGCGAACTTTACACACAAAGACAAAGATAGAGCAATTGATGATACTACTATATGGTGGAAACAAGGTCAGAATTTTGACAAAATGGATATTATTCCTGATGATGACGGCGTTTTGAGACATATAGTACCCATCCCTGAGAAAAATCTTTTTCATAAAATCATTGATACTTAAACCAGCAATCAATTAAAACAGGCTACGCAATTTCTCAATAGATTTTTGTTCTAAATTAGAGACCTTGTTGAGGCTAATATTAAGTGCTTCTGCTGTTTCTTTTTTATTGAGGCATTCGTCGTGGTCAATACCATACCTCAGCTGCATTACTATTCTTTCTCTGGGGCGAAGTGAGCTTAGAACCTTTCTTACACTTTCTTCTAAAAGCCTATTTTCTGCATAATGTTCTGGTGATTGATCTTCATCAGTGCCAATCAGGTGCTCAACTCTAGTTTTATTTTCAAGTTCCTGTGCTTGCTCGGTTAATTTGGCTGGCTTTAATTGTCTTGCAAGAGCTCTTTGAATAGCTTGTCTAATCCACCAGACAGCATAGGTTGAAAGCTTAAAGCCCATTGTTGGATCAAATTTTTCTATTGCTTTACTAAGACCAATAACACCTTCTTGGAATAAATCTTCAAAATCAACTTTATAACTACGATAATTTTTGAGCACAGAGAAAACAAGTTTTAGATTATGCTCAACAAGTTTATTTTTTGCTCGCTGATCACCTGCTTTAAAACTGCGCGAAAGTTCAATTTCTTCAGCTCTTGAAAGTAAAGCTAAGTCTGGTATCAATTCTTGAAAGTAATAATTTTGCCTCACTATAAGCATTTAACCGACTTTGGTTAAGAAATTAACTAAGTTTTTTTGCATTCTGATTGTTTGGTGGAAACAAGGTACTCTGCAAAGTAATTAGCAGAAGGAAAAGATTTTGCATAGCTGGAATCTGTGTATCTCGCAGATTTCATGCAGACGAGCCTGTGGTGGACTATCTCACTTGTGTTAAATTCTAGCAATGTCTTTAATTGAAAAAAATGCTATTTGGATTACAGCTCTTTTTTATATCTTTGCTGGTATGTCTCATTTTATATTTCATGATTTTCTTATACAGATACTGCCCCCTGAAATTGTCCAAGAGAGTTTGGTGATTTATCTAACTGGTCTTGTTGAGGTTATTTTAGGCTTTATGCTTTTATCAAGCCAATATAGAAAGCTTGCTGCGTGGCTGATAATGTTTATGCTTTGTGGCTACCTTTGGGTACACTTCTATATGCTCTTAGAACATGAAAAATTCACTGCAAACTTCAACTTAACGCAATACACAGCAATGCCAATTCTTTTTTACTATGCAAGAATTGGTTTGCAATTTGTGATGATTTATTGGATCTATGCTTTTACAAAGGACTAGTTCAAAGGATAGACATCAGGAGTCCGCTCCGCTGCAATTGATTTAGCAAGAGCTTTGTAGAAACATTCTATTTCATCGTAATTAAAGCCAGTACCCTCTTCTCCTCTATCGAGCATATGCAAAAGGTTGACGGGCTTCTCGGAGAAATCTCTGACTTTTAGCTCATCATTTGCCTCTATCATTTTTTGCTTCATTAACTCTGGTGTTGTTTTTTCCCAAGTTGTTCCAGAGGGAAAAGCCAAGTCGCTAAGTTTTTGATCATTAATAGCACTTATGTTATCATCAAGGTATCTAGCTGAAAGCCAAGCCTTAAAACTAACTTGATTAACTATGTTTTCAAATACAGCATCATTTTCTATATCGTAAGCATCAGCTGCTACTGGACTTGCTAAATATTCTGCGGTTCTCCGATCATCCCCAGGAGAAGTATTATCTCTAGGGGCACTAGCTCTTCCAGATCGTGGACCAAAAGTTTTACCTGGTGGTTCTATTACTTTGGGGGAAATTACTGTTGTAGGAATTGACTTGTCCACATCCAAGATAATAACATGGTCTTAATTTGATTTTCAAGGGGCACTTTCCAAGTTCTAGCTTAAATAATATTCATACCAGCCCATACTCCTGTAAGGTATATTGTTATTATGGATCTGATTCATCATGAAGCTACGGGCTTTGCATCACCTGCTGAAGATTTCTGTAAGCCGAGCTTGAATTTAAACCAATACCTGATAAAGCATCCTGCCAGCACTTTTTTTATGAGAGTTGAGGGGAAGCGTTACTCCAACTTGGGAATTAACAACGGCGATATCTTAGTAATTGATCGCTCGCTATTACCCAAGACAAGTCAAATTATTGTTGCTGCAATAGAAGGAGAGCTTAATTTATTACGCCTCAAATCCAAGACCAGTAGTATTGATTGTGCCAAAGAGCTATGGGGTGTTGTCACTTTTATAATCCGCAAAGTTTAATCCATGAAAATTTATGGCTTACTAGATTGTAATAATTTCTATGCATCCTGTGAGCGGGTTTTTGCTCCCGATTTGAGAGATAAACCCCTTGTTGTTCTATCCAACAATGATGGCTGTATTATTGCGCGCTCCAATGAAGCCAAATCACTAGGACTAAAAATGGGAGCAGCTGTTTTTAAATCCAAGCATATATTGGAAGGGCATCAAGTAATTAAACGCTCCGGTAATTTTGCTCTTTATGCAGACCTCTCTGACCGGGTTATGTCAGTTCTTAATCAAGAAATTCCTGATATCGAAGTCTATTCAATAGACGAAGCTTTTTTTTGTTTTGGTGATAGCTCAAATATTAGCGCTCAAGAAATCTATCTAAAAGCTCAACAAGTGGTCTCTAAGGTGGAGCGCTGCACTGGGATACCTGTGTCTATTGGCATCGCAACAACCAAGGTTTTAGCAAAGCTAGCAAATCACTTAGCCAAAAAAAATCGCTGTGGTGTTTTTTCTTTGTACTATGACCCGGAAGACGAAAGAAAAAACGCCTTAATTGATAACTATCTCTGTCAAACAGATGTCTATGATCTTTGGGGCATAGGCAATCAGCTAGGGCATTTTTTACACCGCAACGCCATATACACCGCTCTTGATCTTAAGTATGCAAACGCTAGATGGATCAAAAAATACACTAAAGTTAACGGTGCGCGTATCCAAAAAGAACTTTCTGGCATCGCTTGCTTTCCTCTACAATCTTCACACAACAGAAACTCTAAATCTATTTTGACATCCCGATCTTTTGGTACACGCATAAAAAGCCTTGAAGAGCTAGAAGCTGCACTAGCAAACTTTGTTGCAACAGCAGCTCAAAAATTGCGCAAAAAAAATCTACATACTCGAAACATCATTGTGTTTATTAGAGGAGTAGATCAAGACAAGCCTGATTTTGACTATAACAAAGACTGGCATGGCAAATCTATATCTCATGAAATCAGCTTAGTGAGTTCAAGCAATTACACACCAGAGCTAATAAAAGCAGCAAAACAAGCACTCAAAAAAATCTATCAGCCTGGATTTTACTATAAAAAAGCTGGCGTGCTTTTCACTAATTTATCTGATGCCAGTAGCCTACAATTAAACTTCGGAGATAGGACGGACCATGCCAAACAAAAACAGATCAACACTCTTGTTGACTCTATAAACAAGGATCTAGGAATCAACAGCCTTTACTGGATGAGTATGGAAAAAACCACTTGGCTTCCTAATAAATCATTTTCTTCACCCAACTACACCACAAGCTGGAATGATTTAGCAATCATTAGATGAGAGGTTCTATTTTTTACAATAGCTCTATTGAAATCTAAGCACTTATTACTGAAACACTACCACCAGCAGCTTCGATTGCTGCTTTAGCAGTTTCTGAGAATCTATCAGCTTCAACTTTTACAGCAGCCTTAAGTTCACCAGCACCAAGTACTTTGATACCCCATTTTTCAGCTTTTTTGATGAAGCCTGATTCAATCAGAATATCAACACTAATCTCATTGTGACCAGAATCAGCGAGGTCTTGTAAGTCAGAAAGGTTCAAAGTAGTGAAGATCTTACGGTTAACCCTTGTATTAGTCTGCATCTTAGGAAGTCTTCTGTAAAGAGGAGTCTGACCACCTTCTTTCCAAGGTGTTTTTGAATAGCCAGAACGACACTTTTGACCACGGTGACCACGACCACAAGTTTTACCAGAGCCAGAAGGAATACCTCTACCCTTTTTGAACTTCTTAACAACTGCACCTTGAGCTGGTTTTAATTCTTTCAATGTATCTGCCATCTTTGATTACCTAAACGTTTTCCTTTATTTCAACTAGGTGTGAAACTTTTCTAAGCATCCCCATGATAGTTGGTCCATCATCGTGCTCAACTACTTGTTGTGATTTTTTGATACCTAAAGCTTCAAGTACTTTAGTCTGGCGTTTATCAGCTTTAGCCATGCCACGTATCATTTTTATGGATAATTTTTTCTTGGTTTTTTCAGACATTGTTCTTACCTCTCAGAGAAAAGCATTTTCTTTACAGAAATTCCTCTCAAATTTGCTACCTCTTGAAAACTTCTTAATTGCTTGACAGCATTAATAGTCGCTCTTGCTACGTTAAGT
>CAWUIS010000111.1:0-6197 GCA_963922625.1 uncultured Candidatus Melainabacteria bacterium
TTTTAGGGAATACTATAGCTTGGGTGCTAGCAATGGTAGATAAAGTAAAAGTACTAATTGCTGATGACGAGAGTTCTTTAAGAACCTTGCTTAGAGCTGTCATCTGTTCTGAAGATAGTTTTGATTTAGATGAGGCGAGTGATGGCGATGAATGCCTTGCTAAGATCAAGAACTCAAAACCTGAGATTTTGATATTAGACGTTATGATGCCTGGACAATCAGGCTTTGAAGTCTGTGAGAAAATTAAGTCCGATGATGAACTAAAAGACATCATTGTGGTTATTCTTACAGCCAAAGGACAAAAAACCGATGAAGATTGGGCAAATTCTGTCGGCGCAGATCATTTCTTGGTTAAACCATTTAGTCCTCTTGAGCTTTTAAACCTGCTTAAATCTATTAAGAATCCACTGAAAAATACTTGAACCTATTACAAAAATTCGCAAAACCTGTGTTTTGCTAAAGTAGTAAACTTATTTTAGTGAAAATCTTAGTAATACACGGACCGAATATTAACCTCTTGGGCAAAAGAGAACCTGATATATATGGCTCCACGAGCATGGAAGAAATTAACAGCTCGCTTGAAGAACTTGCGCAAGCAAAAAACATGGAAATTGGTTTTTTTCAATCAAATATTGAAGGAGAGATAGTAGATATCATCCAAAAAGCAGCTGAAAAAAATATCGATGGCATTATTATCAACCCCGCTGCTTACACCCATACTAGTATTGCAATTAGAGACGCACTTACAGCAGCCAATATAAAAACGGTCGAAGTACATCTCTCTAATATTCATCAAAGAGAAGAATTTAGACATAAATCTCTGACTGCACCGGTATGCGTCGGACAAATTTGTGGTTTTGGTAAAAAAAGTTATGAGCTTGCTTTAGATGTTTTTTGAAAAAGAAAAGCTTCTCTTTGAAAGGCAGTTTGGTGGTGATCTTAATGTACTAAATTGCTTTCCCAATACCTACGAGATTGCCATGGCAAGTCTTGGTTTTCAAAGTATTTTTAGACAATATGCTTCGCATAATCAAACCCATTGTTTTAGAAGGTTCACTAATATCGCTGAAAATCACCCCAAAGATATTGACCTTGTAACATTTTCAATTTCTTGGGAGCTAGATTTTTTCAATTTATTCAAAATACTGCATGATTTAGGAATTCCACTAAAGGCTAATGAGAGAGGACCTGAACACCCCTTAATACTTGGAGGAGGACCAGTACTAACAGCAAACCCAGAACCCTGGGCAGAATTTTTTGATTTGATTTGTATTGGTGACTCCGAAGAAAATACAGACTCGATCATCACGACATCACTAGCAGCAGGACGCAACAAACTTGAAAAATTCACAGAAATTCCAGGTGTCTACGTACCAAGTTTAAAAAACAACTACGAAAGACAAAAAAGCAAAAGTGACAAAATGCAGATGTCCTCTGTGATCACGAGTGAATCTTGCTGGCCTGATGTTGGCTTACTAGAAGTGGTTAGATCTTGCCCAGAGATGTGCACTTTTTGCCTGGCAAGTTTTGCTGCTCTACCTTTCCGGGCACCAAGTTTTGAAAAAGAACTACTACCCAAAGTAGATATTTTACTCAAACACACACAGAATATTGGGCTTTTAGGTGCTAGTGTTACCCAGCATCCTGAGTTTATGTCACTACTTGAATACCTAGCAAGGCATGAACAAGAGCCGCAAGTGCAGGTTGCTTCAGTAAGAGCAGCAACAGTAAATGATCGTATGTGCGAGCTTTTGGTTAAAAGTGGTACCAAAAATCTCACCATAGCCATTGAATCTGGTTCGCAGAGATTACGTGACCAAATCAATAAAAAATTACCGGAAGAGTATATTTTCAGCTCCGCTCAAGCAGCTGCAAAAGCAAAAATGAAACAAATCAAACTTTATGGCATGGTCGGCTTACCTCATGAAAGCGAAGAAGATATCGAACTTACCATTGACCTTTTAACTAGGATCAAAAAAGAAAACAAAACTTTGAAAATCATTTGGGGTTGTTCTGTTTTCACTCCCAAAAAACTTACACCATATGAAATTTATGGCGTTGATGAAGGAGCAGAAAAAAAACTCAAAAAACTCATCAAGGCATTAAGACCTCAAGGTATAGAAGTACGCGAAGAAAGCTTTAAATGGGCACAAGTACAAGCACTAATTTCCAGAGGAGATAGGAGCATCGCTGATGTCATGCTCAGAGCTTTTCAAAGCGGCAAAACGGGCTTTGGTATTTATAAAAAGCTTATGGATCCAGTGGATTATAAGCATTTTGTCTTTGATGATTGGTTATAACAAGCTAATATAAATCTATGTCCTATTGGTTAATGAAATCAGAGCCTAATTGCTACTCAATTGACGATCTTCAAAAAGAAAAAGTCACTATTTGGGATGGTGTGAGAAACTATCAAGCGCGCAATATTATGCGAGATGAAATGAAAAAGGGAGATGAAGTAATTTTTTATCACTCAAATGCCAAGCCTCCTCATATAGCTGGACTTGCAGTAATTGACTCCAAGGAAGCAGTGGCAGATCCAACTCAATTTGACCCAAAATCAGAATATTTTGATGAAAAATCTAGCAAAGAGAGTCCTCGTTGGATGACAGTAAAAGTCAAGTTCAAAAAGAAATTTAAAAACCCAATCCCACTAGAGCAAGTCAAAGCAAATCCAAAACTGAAAGACATGAAGCTAGTACAAAAAGGGGCGCGTTTGTCAGTCCAGCCTGTAAGTGAGAAAGAGTGGGATGAGATTATGGCAATGCTAGCCTAGCTCACTTGCACTTATATGATCCAGCATTTTTTGTATCAAAGGCATGAAATTGGGAATGATTTCAACAATTTCAGATGCTTTATTACTGTCATATTCATGAGAACTTATATTACGAATATCAATCATTTCAAGACATTGTTCGACTTCAGCTTCTGTAAGTATCTGATAATTTAACAACTCTCTGAAAACAGATTTTGGTGAATTCAGTTTATGCGAGCTTATCTCAAAATACTTTTTGTAAAGCTTCCATAACAGCTCAACTGTAAATTCAAAACGTTTGATGATTGAATCTCGAACTGCCTCGTCATCATGATCTCTTTGCAACATTGACTGCAATGCTGTAAAAGCTCTTTGTGTATTTTGAAATTTATAATCCAGTTCAGACATCTTGGATATTAATACCCTCTTGAATACATTGTTGAACTAATTCATCAGAAGCATCATCAAGTCTAACTAAATCTACATGATATGGAATATTCAAATCATCAATTTTTGCTTCAATCTCAAAGAAAGTCTTTTTATCAATATTTTTAAAAGCTATATCTATGTCCGAAGCTTTATGATGATCGCTACGAGCTCGTGAACCAAAAAGAAAAATTTCAACATGAGAATGCTGAGAAGATCTCAAAAAATCAAAAAGCTTTTTTTCATACTTATTGAAATCATCTCTTTTTTTCATAGAAACTACAAAGCCACTGGGCTTTTGCTAGAACCAAAAAAGTATTTAGAATTCTCATGAATACTCATATCAAGTGTTTTGAGAGTACCAACAGCTTCTTCCAGACTCACAGCTTCTATTTTTGTACCTTTTGCTGCTGCCATCATACCCCAATCACCATTTTGAACCATATCTGCTGCCTTACAACCAAGACGAGATCCTAAAACCCTGTCATAAGCTGATGGTCTGCCTCCACGCTGAATATGACCAAGGACAGTCGAGCGAGTTTCAAAACCCGTTTTCTCTTCGATAATTTTTGCAAGCCGCTCACCAATACCACCAAGCTTGACATGACCAAAAGCATCCAACTCAGCATCTTTAGTCACATCAATACCCCCTAGTTTCGCGCCTTCTGCGGCTACAACAATGGCATATTCTTGAGACTCATAAGCTTTTTTAAGAGACTGACACATCTCATCAATATCAACTTCTTCTTCTGGAACCAAAATATAATCAGCAGCACCAGCTATACCCGAATAACTAGCAATCCAGCCAGCATGCCTACCCATAACCTCACAAACTAAAATTCGCTCGTGTGATTTTGCTGTTGTATGTAAGTTATCAATAGCGTCAACTGCAACATTGATACAAGTATCAAAACCAAAAGTCACATCAGTACCAGAAAGATCATTATCAATAGTTTTTGGTACACCGATAACATTGAGATTTCTGTCTTTATAGAGCTTAGATGCCACTCCACAAGTATCCTCACCACCAATAGCAACTAAAGCATCAAGCTTATTGTCCTCAAAAGTTTTAACAACGGCATCAACGCCACCCTCAATTTTATAAGGATTAGTTCTTGAAGACTTGAGTACAGTACCGCCTTCGCGTACGATGTCTTGGGCAGATTCAAGGCTAATATCAATTTTGATATTTTCTGTCAAACCTTTCCAACCATAACGAAAACCAATAATCTCGTTACCATATTCTTTTACAGATTTATAAAGTAGTCCCCTGATGACCGCATTTAAGCCAGGACAATCACCACCACCAGTTAAAACACCAATTCGTTTAGCCATACTGACTATGATAACCTAAGAGTCTGATGGGAAAATTTGTTACCCTAAAGTTATGAATACACGTAATGTTTCTTTAGCCACTTGTGGAATCATCTGGATACTCGTTGGACTTCGCATAGGGTCAAGAGGACTTAACTGGCTCCAGCCATATTTTGAAAATCCTGATTGGCACCTCTGGCTACTAGGACTGTCATTGATTATTGGGTTAGCTAAAGCACTAACCGTACTGCGCAAAACCGTAAACAAAAGAGTCGAAAAAATAGAGATTATTGATGATGCTGCCATTAACTACTTAATTGGCTGGCTTAAATTATTTGGAACGGGTGGTTTTATCATAATCAGTCTTATGGTAGCTATGGGATTTGGCTTAAGATATGCTCGAGAATTTTTAAACGCTGACCCAAACAATATATTTGGGTTTATTTACCTGGGTATTGGCATTGCTTTGATAGCTTCGTCTGCATTTTATTTCAAAGCTATAGGTAAAAACTGAGTCAAGATTGGATTTATATAATGTATTAATCTATCCAAATAGGTTAAAATCATTAGCCTAGAGTTTTTGAAGACTCAGAAACTTTTACACCACTTTCATACTTTGGCATAGGCAAGGCCTAATGTGATTACTACGGAGAATACAATGTCTGAAAAAACCTACAACGAAATAGCTGCAATAGAACTTGAAAGAGTGGAAAACAAACCTAAGCTCAAAGAGATTACTAAGGGTATTATTCTTGTTAAAAATAGTAAGGGACTCTACCTTGATCTCGGGAAAACCTACGAAGGCTATATTAACAAAAACGATTTAGGATCTACAGATTTTGAAAGTCTCAAACTTGGACAAGAAATTGAATTAATGGTTCTTGAAGAAGACAAAAATCAAAAAGGCGTATACAAAGCTTCTATCAAAAAAATAGAGGAAGCTGCAAAGTGGAAAACCCTTGAAGAGCTTAAGGGTAAAAATCTTGAACTTGAAATCTCAAAAGTTTTAAAGAGCGGTATTGAAGTAAAAATCGAAGCAACCGAACAAATAGGCTTCATACCACATGGCTACATTGATATAAAGCAAAGCCTTCTTAAAGCAAGAGATAAAGAAAACTGGCTTGGTCTTAAGATACCTGGTCGTATTCATGAGCTTGAGCAAAGTCGTAACAAAATCATTCTGAATAACAAAGTCATTTCAGAAGAGATGCGAGAAGCAAAAGCCGAAGAAATAATCAAATCTATTTCAATTGGGCAAGTTGTTGATGCTGAGGTAGTAAGGATTGCTGATTTTGGTATCTTTGCTGATATCGGTGGAATCGACGCTTTAATTCCTTCTTCTGAATTGTCATGGCGTAGGTTTAAAAAACCATCTGAAATCATCAATATTGGTGACAAAGTCAAGGCAAAAATATTCAAAATTGAAACCGAGCAAAAGCGTATCGCTATGAGTATCAAGCAAACTCAACCTGATCCTTGGACTGTACTACCAGATGATATTAAAGTAGGTCATCAACTTGAAGCAGTAATAGTAACTCACGCTGATTTTGGTATTTTTGCTGAAATCCTTCCTGGGGTTGAAGCTTTATATCACCGATCTAATTTCATCAGCGAGACTTTGCTTGAAATTGGTTCAACTCATTTCTTTGAGATTATCAACCTAGACGCTGCTAAAAAGCGTATGGGCATCAAACTAATTGAC
>CAWUIS010000112.1:0-6182 GCA_963922625.1 uncultured Candidatus Melainabacteria bacterium
GGCCTATTTAGATGAAATGTTAGAAATAGAAAATTTACCCAATGTGCAGAAATTGCAGAATTGTGCAAGCAATATGACTTTTTGCAATGAAAAATTTTCTTCATCAGTAAGTCAGATCGGTTCTACCATCAAAGCATTTTGCTCAACACCAGAACCAATATTTTCGACTTACTACAATATTGAGTTAATCAATTAAGAAATATAATCTATTCGTTTTACCTAGTCTTAATCTAAATGAGTTTTATAAGTACCAATGAGTACTGTTCAAAGTGCAATTGCAGATAGTTTAGAAGCTGTCTCAAGCTCTGAAAGAATGACGGCTAATCAGTATGCGTATGCGGCCATGGAAGATGGCGCGCTCGCTAGTTCTCAAGAAGCCAAAGCAGCAGCCGGTGAAGCTGAAGCTAAAGTCATTGAACAAAAGATTTCTAAAGAAGAACAGAAACTGATGCCACCACCACAAAAATCAGTTTCAACTGGTGGCAAGGGTGGTGGCACCAAAATGGTTGATGACACTGAAAAGATCAAAATGATCAACCAAAATATCAAAGGTTTTGAAAATGAATTAAAACAAGCTCGTGATGAAGTCGCCACAGCAAAACAACTTGCTCAAGGTCATAGAAACGACCAAAGCGAAGATAGGGCTAAATCTCAAGAATTTAATTCAAACGCCAACCAATTAAATTCACAAGCAACAAGAGAAAGAGATGCAGTCTTTTTATCAGAAGAATTTACTAAGATGAAAGATACTGCCAAAATTGACAAGCTAACTGACGAGAAACAAAGAAACAAAGCAGAAGAGAGAAGATCTACTCGAAGAGCTAGCAGTAGAGAACAAAATGTAGAACAACAAAGATTAGAAGAAGAAGAATTACTTGCAGAAAAACAAAGAATAGATGAGCAAGAACAGCAAGAGAATCAAGCATCACAAGGAACTCAAGCTACGCAAACAAATAAGCGTCGAGGAAGAGGTTAAATTCCTGATCAGGATTGAGCCAAAAGAACTTCCAAATGAAGCTCAGAACAACCATTAAGATTAATATCAGCATGGTCTGAGGCTTGCTCGCATTCAACATAGATAAGTTGATGATTTTTTTTGATATTTTCAAGCAAAGCAAGCTCTTGAGGCAAATGCCAAAGATTAAAACCCAAAACTAGGATTTGTGAACCCGCTTTTAGTCTTGAGCTTTGGTAGTCACTAAGCTTAATAGGCTCTTGTTTGAAAATTTTTCTAATCAAACCCAGCTCTAGTTTTTGATGATCTGAGACAAGAACTATACAATCATTTACTTGGATTTTCTTTTCAAGTGGGCTCTTAATATCGATTGCCTGCTTTGCGATCTCCAGCATTAGAGCTTTAAAATCAGTATCATTTTCCAAAAAACTTTTTAAAGACGAGCACTCTTTTTTAAACAAAAAATTACGCTGCGCTAATGCTGGACTGAAGTCATTAAGCTCATCTGCCACTTCGATAGCCTGATCTAGATTAGTGTTCCAAACAATAAAATTGACAGAAGCATCCAGCATCGTCTTGGCAACTTGAGCATAAGAGCCGTATCTCGCTAAAGCTTTCATAGTAATTTCATCAGAAAAAACAACGCCATCAAATTTAGAGCGCAGCTCGTTTTCAAGAAAGAATTGGTCCAAGCTTACTGGTACTTGGCTTTTATAATGCCCCTCAATATCAAGCATAATATGAGCTGCCATGCAAGCTTTAGCTCCAGCTTTTATGAGCTCATCAAAGCAGCTACGGTGCTGGAGATATTCTAGTTTTGCTATTTTCACTAAAGCTTGACCTAGATGACTATCTTCAGCAGAAGCCCCGTGTCCAGGAAAATGTTTAATGCAGGGCATAACACCAGCTTGCAAAATTGCATCATGCATTTTGATACCGTAATTAATTACTTCTTCAGGCTTAGAAGAAAAACTACGGCTACCAATAATTGGGTTACGTGGATTTGAATTTAGATCTAGACAAGGGGCAAAAACCAAATTAAAGCCAAGCTCTTTGAGCTCTTGACCAAGCAAACTACCATGGTGGCTTGCATAATCAATGCCAGTTTTTTTGCTTGCAATAGCTGTGGCTCTCAAGCTGGGTAAATTAGTAGAAATTTTCCTAAGCCTTTGAACCCTACCGCCTTCTTGATCTACAGAAACGATCAAATCTGGTCCTAGTAAAGCTTTTAGATCTTGGATAAGTTTTTTGACCTGTGCTTTAGATTCTATATTGCAATCATAGAGAATCACTCCAGCAGGCTTTAAAGCAGCAAGTTTATGTTTGAGCTCGGCACTTAGTAAACCACCCTCAAATCCAACTATGAAAAAATCTCCAGCTTGCTTCAAATCTCTTTTAAGCACCTTTCAAAAAGCTCAAGGCTCTTTGCATGCTTATCATCAAAATTATAGTCAAGATTATTAAAATAGCGAGACAAGGTTTTCTTTGGCACTCCTGTTTTTTTGTAAGCTTCAATAATAATGTCTGGAAAAAGCTCATTGAGACCTAGATCACGGAGCTTACAAATATACTCTGAGATCTCTTTGTGCAATGCAAAAGCTTTTGAATTTTTATTAATAGTCCAAAGACCAAAAACCATTGGCAATGAGTGAAGATCAAACCATTCTTTACCTAAATCAAAAAGATATTCGTGTTTGAGATTTTCTTGCAAAGCCTCGTCTCCAATTAAAAGTTTGTTTGGCAGCTGACTATGGTCACCAGAAAAAACTTCAAAGCTCGGATTTGAAAGACCGTATTTGTGTTTCAAAATGATTTTAAGTAGGTTAACGGAAGTAGCACTTTTATCGGTGATATAAATTTTTTCTTGGCTAGTAAGATCATCGTCTTGAGCAAAAAACAAAACGCTATCAGCTTCAACCTTACTTGAAATAGAAATACCTTCAAGAATTTGATATTGGTCTTGGTTTTGTAGATATTCAAAACTTGAGATTGGAGCAAGGTCAAGCTCAGACTTGCGTAATTTTGAATTTAAATCAGCAGGCACAGCTTCAAAAATCTCAAAATCAAAGCGAGGTTTCTGCTCTAAAGCTAAAGGATAGTTCACTGGCAAACAGTTGATGAAATTTATTTGACCAAGTTGGATTTTCCCCTGCATACTACACATTATTAAACCCTACTTGTGTATAAATCCTTGGACTATAGGCATGCGTCTGCCAATCCCAAAGGCTTTGCCGGCTATTTTGAGTATAGGTGGTGATTGTTGGCGTTTAAATTCAGCTTTATCAATCATGTTCAAGCTCTTTTTCACAATCGCAGCGTCAAACCCAGCATCAATAATCTCTTGCAAGGATTTTAAATCTTGCACATAGAGTTTGATAATTTGATCTAAAACTTCATAGTCAGGTAATGTATCGCTGTCTTTTTGGTCGTGCTTTAACTCCGCGCTAGGAGCTTTATTGAGAATATTTGCTGGTATCACTTCTTCTTTTTTGTTTATAAAATGACAAAGCTCATAGACCTGAGTCTTTAAGACATCACCAATAACAGCAAGCGCGCCGCAAGAATCACCATAAAGGGTCGAGTAACCAACAGCAATTTCAGATTTATTACCAGTGGAAATCAAAATCGCACCTAAGCTATTTGAAAATGCCATAAGGATATTGGCTCTTAGCCTAGGCTGCAAATTTTCATCAGCAAGGCTTGTCAGCTCAGGAACCAGCTCACGCATTTTCTCATGCATCAAATCAATTGGGATAATTTGATAATTAATACCTAGGTTTTTTGCAAGTTTTTCAGCGTCTTGGTAACTTTCTCGAGAGGTAAATTGTGATGGCATCATATAGGCATAAACCTTTTCGGGACCAAGCGCTTTGGCCCCAATGTAAGCGACAAGAGCTGAGTCAATACCGCCAGAAAGCCCGAGCACAACTTTATCAAAACCACATTTGGCTACATAGTCTTTGAGCCCTAGGCATAAAGCTTCAAGAGTCTCTTCTGCAACTTCTTTATGTTCAAAATCGCAACTTGCACTGCTCTCAAGATCTGCAGTATCAAAAGAGATCAAGTCTTCAGAGAATGCTTTACCAAGACACAATTTAGAACCGGTCTTTGAAAACACCATTGAGGAACCATCAAAAATCAATTGGTCATTAGCACCAACTTGATTGACATAGAGAATTGGAACTTGGTGCTGCTGGACTAAATTGCCAATTAATTTTGCTCGAAAGTGAGATTTTTCTTGCACGTAAGGAGAAGCTGAGCAGTTGATAATGATCTGAGCTTCTTCAGCTAATAGCTCATTGAAAGGGTTGCGTGAATACAAACTTGGATAGGCTTCTATCCATATATCCTCACAGATAGACAAGCCAAATTTTATGCCTTGCCAGGTCCAGACTTTAGTATCCTCAGCGGCTTTAAAGTAACGAGTTTCGTCAAAAACATCATAGTTAGGCAAGAGCATTTTTGAAGCGATGCTTTGTATCTCTCCGTCTGCAATACAAAAAATTGAATTATAAAAACTTGGTCCATAACTTTCATTACAGTGGATTCCTCCAACCACAATGGCAAAGTTTTCATCACTGTAAAGCTTGAGTTCCTCAAGAATCTCAAGTTGCTTTTTGTATAGAGCTGTCTTATAGATCAAGTCTTTAGGAGGATAACCTAGCAAGGATAGTTCTGGAAAAATCACCAAGTTTGCATTTGCGTTTTTTGCTGCTTGAATAAAATCAAGAATTTTTTTGAAATTATATTCCAGATCACCAACAAGTGGATTGATTTGTCCTAAGCTAATTTTCATATTTCTAGGGTAACAAATTTAGAACTTAGCCGAAAAATTAGGATTCGGCGACACTCCCTTGCTAAGATTACAGAATGACCACAATGCAATCTAGTCTAAATCAAATCCAACCTTTGACCTATAAGGTTGACGAGCAGGGAGAAATCTCTGTTGCAGGTATTAAGCTTAAAGACCTGGCTAAAGATTACTCGACAGCTCTTTATATATTGTGTCAAGAAACCATTGAAAAACGTATACAAGCCTATAAAAGTGCACTTGAAAAACACTACCCTGATTTTATGATCTACTATGCAAGCAAGTCTCTTAATTGTGTTGCAATAGCTCAGCTTATGCAAGAGCAAGGTCTTGGCTTGGATGTAGTAAGTGGTGGAGAACTTTACACAGCATTAGTTGCGGGTTTTAAAGCAGAAAACATCATCTTCCACGGCAATAATAAATCAGCAGAAGAAATTGCATATGCACTGGAAAACCGTGTCACTTTAATGCTCGACAATTTCTATGAGCTAAGTCTAATCAAAAATTATTTATCTGCAAATCCAGCTTCTGAAGCTCAGGTTGTTTTGCGTTTAACTCCTGGCATTGAATGCCATACACACGAGTATATTAAAACTGGCAGGATAGATTCCAAGTTTGGTTTTAACCTAGAGCAAATTGAGGAAGTCATATTAAAAATCCAAGAATGCCCGCAAATCAAGCTCAAAGGTTTACATGCTCATATTGGCTCTCAAATTTTCGAGATTCAACCCTTTGTTGATAGCTGCGCTGTTCTTATGGAGAAATTTAAGCTCATCAAAGACAAGTTTGGTATCGAGCTTGAAGAGCTTAATCTTGGAGGAGGACTTGGCATACTCTACGAAGAACAAGATGACCCACCAGAAATAGAAAAAATCATTCAGGCAATGGCAGAAGCTGTTGAAAAAAACTGCACCGAGCTTGGTCTAAAAAAACCTCGTCTTGCAATTGAACCGGGTCGCTCTTTATTGGGTCCTGCTGGTATGACACTCTATAAAGTAGGTAATATCAAAGATATACCTGGTGTACGCAAATATGTAGCTGTTGATGGTGGTATGGCTGATAACTCTAGACCTATTATGTATCAAGCGGTCTACAAAGCCGAAATTGACGGCAAAGTAAATCAAGCAAAAGAGACTGTTACGGTGGCAGGAAAATACTGCGAGTCTGGTGATATCCTCATCAGAGATGCCGAGCTGCCAGCTGCTGAAGCAGGTGATTTACTTGTAATTTTCTCAACCGGGGCTTATAACTACAGCATGGCTAGTAACTATAACCGTGCTTGCCGCCCAGCGATGGTGCTAGTCAAAGATGGTAAGGCAAGTATAATTATTGAAAGAGAGAGCTTTGCTGATTTGGTTCAGCGTGATAAGTCTCTATAAGCGAGATGGGCGATGTCACCAATATTAGACTAAATTA
>CAWUIS010000113.1:0-6132 GCA_963922625.1 uncultured Candidatus Melainabacteria bacterium
CTCGCATCTCGATTCCTCCTTAGATTTACTTGTCTAATATATCAAGAGGGGATCAGTTAATTAAAAATGGCGGAGACGACGGGACTCGAACCCGCGACCTCCGGCGTGACAGACCAGCGCTCTAACCAGCTGAGCTACGCCTCCGTCATCCATCACGATATTTAATCGTGCGAGACTAAAATCCTATCATGGGCTAGGATATTAATTAGTCACTGAAATCAAAGATTTCGTTAAATCAGTTTGTTAATAAATAGAACGATACTTTTTATACTAATAATAACGGCGCTTATTTCACCTGCACCGAGTAAATCAGCATCAAAAATACTAAAAGCTCAACTAGAGATTGTTGAGGAAAAGGGAGTAAAGCTCAAACTTATCCCTGAAACTATTGTAGATACAGATTTGAGCCTTGAAGGCGATTTTTTTAGTGCGTATCTCAGCAGACCAAGTGCTAGCTTGCTGAATGTCCCCGAAGGCTCCCGTTTACTTGGCAAAATTACCAAAATTCAAGAGCCTGGTTCTTTTAAGCGCTCGGCAAAGCTAAGCACGCATATTGAAAACCTGATGCTACCAGATGGAAGCTTAGTTAAAGTCAGTGCTGACCTTGTGAGTAAGGCAAGCTGGCGTAATAGAGAAAAGGCTCAGCCGATAAAAAATACTATTAGCAAAGCTCTCAAAGCTAGTACAGAGGTAGGTGCCGCGACTATGGTAGGTGCGATTGATTCGATTCAATATGCTGGCTTAGGTACTGCTATTGCTACTGATGGAATTAGTGCTATTGCTGGAGCTGGAGCTGGTTTAGGTTTGGGGATTTATGGTCTTTTTAAAAATCCAGGTCAAGAATTGATTTCAAGTGGTTTTGACCCAGTGATATTCAAGCTAGTAAGTGACTTTCAATTTTTAGATCAATTGCCTTTGATGTCACAAAATTTCCAACCAATTAGTGCCAAATTATTAGGCTTAGATGTCAAGCTCAACTCCGTCAAAACCTATAAGACCAAAGACTTTGGAGAAATTTTGGTGATAGATATGGCACTGACCAATAAAAGTTTTAGAGACTTTGCTATGGGAGATTTTGTTTTGAGCTCTAATTATCACCTACTACCTGTTTATAACAACCCACTATTGAGTGAAAATTCCTTCTCCAAACTAGACCCCGAAACTTCAGCTAATATGAAAATTGCATTTAGTCTTGGGAAAATCAACAAAAAACAAAATTACAGGGTCATGATGCTTGACTCTATTAATCAAGAGGTAATTGCCAGCTTAGATCTTGATCTGAGTGCTTATCTCTGAAGCAGTTGAGCTAATAAAATCATTTACATGTTTTTTGATATCATCAACGCATTGAGATTCATTGACTTTGACTCTGAGCTCTTTTGAGCCAGCTAAGCCTGAAAAATAATTATTGACATGTCTTTTTCCTTCACGAATACCAGCTGTGGCACTTTTATATTTGACAAGAAGTTCTAAGTGATCAAGAGCAAGTTTAGCTCTTTGTTCTTTATTGGGCTCAGGCAGTCTTTCTCCACTTTTTAAATAGTGGTTGACTTGAGCTGATAACCAAGGCTTGCCCATGGTCGCTCTTGCAATAGCTATACCTGCTGCTTGAGTGGTTTGTAAAATTTCTTTTGCATCATCAAGTGATTTGACATCTCCATTTGCAAATACTGGAATTTTGACAGCTTTGACAACTTCTGCAATCAGCAACCAGTTAGCTTTTCCTGAATACAGCTGCCCTCTGGTTCTACCGTGTATGGTCAGAGCCGCGACACCCAGTTTCTCAAATTCTTGAGCCAGCTCTGGTGCGTTGATTGAGTCATAGCACCAACCAAGTCTTGTTTTAACACTTAATGGTAATTGGCTTGCTTTTTTGACAGCACTAACTATTTCATATGCAAGTTCAGGTTTTTGCATTAAAGCAGCGCCATCCATGCCATTGACTAATTTGGCAACAGGACAACCCATATTGATATCTATGAATTTAGCTCCTGCATCTTCAGCAATTTTTGCTGCTTCAGCCATAATATGCGGTTCATGACCAAAAATCTGTACTCCAGTTAGCTTGTCATCTTCAGGTAAATCAAGTCTTTGTGAGTGTTTGTGGTCTTTTTTATTTTTCTTTGCATGAGTCAAAGACTTAGATGACAACATCTCGGTTGACAGTAAAACATTAGGGTCAAACTGCCTGCATAAAGTCCTGTAAGCAAGATCAGTCACTCCAGCCATAGGTGGAATATAAACATAGCCATCTAGCTCGATAGAACCAATCTTAATCATAGACTAGGTATTGTAATCTCCTTTAATAAGTTTTGTAATAAAGCTACCGGTCTTATGAAGTTGCGCAAATCCAAAATAGCAAGATCAATCTTTTCAATCAACCTACTATTTATAAGTGAGTAATCTTGAGCAAGCTCATTTTGCCAAGATTTCAATAAAACTATGAGCTCATCGTTTTCATGTTGAGCGAGAGTTTCCGCAAGTAAAAGCTGTTCTAGTCTGCTTTTGTTCAGGTCTTTAATAAAGTAGTTTTGGCTAAGTTCACTTGGCTCATTAAAAGATTCTTCGTTGTTTTGGACATATAAGGTTTGGCAACGACTGCTAATGGTATTGAGCACCTCATCTTTACTTTGTGCTGCAAACAAAAACAAAGTCCTGTTTTTAACCTCTTCTATGGTTTTTAGTAAGGCTGTTGCTGCAAATTTTGCAAGAGACTTGGAGCTGGCATCTTTGATGACAATGATTCTGAAATATTCAGAGCTTTGTGTAAGTTCTGTTTGCAGCTCACGGATCTTTTCCACCTTGATAATATTTTTTTGTCCTTCACCACTTATATAAATAGGTGTTTTGGGGTGAGTGCCTGAAAGAATACTTTTGCAGTTAAAGCACTTACCACAATAATTTTCTGGATCAACAGTGCAATTGAGCTGGGCTGCAAGATCTTGAGAGAGTTTTAATAAAAACTCGTTGCTAATCTTAACCAAGAGATAAGACTGGCATAGTTTATTGGAGCTAATAGCCTTCTTAAAGAAATTTGAGCAAAAATTTTCATTTGTTCTATTTTTTTCTTCATTCATGTCGATAGATATATTAGCAATTTGCTCTAGGCTAAAAACTTGATTAATTTAAGGAAAATTTATGTTTTAACCGGATCTTAAATTTGGATTGCATTAATAGTCTTACACTTTTGCTTATGGAACATAGGTCTGGTTCCTAGCAGTAGCCCCGCTAAGAGTTTTAGGCTCGAGGCACTAATACAAAAAGGAGAAAATAATGGGATCAGTAAACCCAACAGTACAGTTAGCTTCTGTACGATCACAAATCGACCGACAACAATCAGTAATTAGTATACTCGAGCAAGAATTGCAAATTTCAATCTTAGGTGGCTATGGAGCTACCTATTCTGGTTTAATTGAAACCATCGGTGTACAAAGTTATGGTATGGACCCGTCGGATGTTAATCCACGTGTCACTGGTACAGGATCAACTGCAGGCTATGTTGCATATGCTGGACCTACCGGTTCCGCAAATCCATATGGTCTTTATGCAGGTCTTCTGGATGCGATGCTGCAAGGTGCCGCTGAAAACTACGACACTAGTATCCCTCTTGATCAAGAAGTGGAGCAGGATGCTCTCAGACAAATGCTTTATCAAGCAAGAGCTTTGCTTGGTGAATTGAGAGTCGAAGAGCAACACTGGAATGGTGAAGTTGGTGAAGAAAAAACTAGACGTAAAGAGCTAGCAGAGCTTACCAAAGGCTAAATCATCCCGTGATCACCAATATTTTTTTCATAGGTCTTTGAAGGTATCTCAATGGACTCGGCTAGTTTATAGGCCAAGATTTGAGCGTCTACTAAAGTCTCAGCAACTCCTGTTGCTCCAAAGACTTGTGATTGAGGTTTTTTACCATAAAAAATTAAAGGTATGCCGTTGAGTGTGCCTTGGAATTTTTCTAGTTCACTATCTAAGTTTTTTACAAGATCGTTGGTATTGATCAAGTCAGTATCAACGCCTTCATTAGCTGTAATATTTACCGCAAGTGCCGAACCGGCGTATTTATGAAAGCCATCTTTGAAGCTACTTAAATCTGCTTTGGCTGTTGCCATCGCTATATCAAACAGATCTTCATCGAGTAGTGGAAATACTACTTGAGCATCTGAGTCTGCAATAGTAGTTCTGATCTGGATTAATTTAGCTTTAAGAGCATCGTTGCTATCAAGGACAATATCAAAAGCCATCATGCCGGTATAGTTGCGGTTGAGTGATTTGAGGCAATCTACAACTGGATCAATAATTTCTAATCTGATCTCTTGCATTAAACTATCCGAAATAATTGGTGTTGGTGCGTAGGCACCAAGATCAGTCTGGAAACCAGAGATTTCTATATCTCTGTAGGCTTGTACCGGCAGTAAAGAAAGAGCCTTATTGCCGTCACATAGAGTGTTTATAGTAAATTCTTGCCCCTTAATATACTCTTCAATAATTACTTTTGGTTTTTTGTGACTCAAAAAACCATCCTTGCCTAAATCTCCCAGAACTTTTTGTGCTTGCTCATTATTTTCAAGGTAGAAAAGTGTTTCTGCTTTTGAAAATTTTTTATCACAACGAATTACACACGGAAATTTTGCAGTTTGGATATAAACTTTGGCAAGTTCGATATTTTCAAAGCAAGCAAATTTAGGACTAGGAATATTTTTTTCGTAGCACAACTCTCTTAGAAAAGCGTTTGACCACTCAATTTGAGCCGCTTCAGTACTTGGACCTAGAATATTTTTTCCAGCCAAGCGAAACTTGTTAACTATGCCTTTTTCAAACAAAGCTCCTTCGCCAACGATAGTAAGATTGATATGCCTTGCAATAGCAATTTCCAAAAGACGGTCTACATCATTGATATCAATATCGCTGACGCACTCAACTAATTTAGACAAGGCATCGTTGCCAGGTATGCAAACAATTTCGTGTTCAAGTGAGTTTTCAGCAAGAAGAAGTTTCCAGGCAATAGCGTGTTCTTTGGAGCCTGAGCCTATTATTAGTACTTTCACAGAGATATTTTTACACGCATAAAAGCTTTTGTCACCCCTTATTTGGCGACACGCCCCTAATATGAGATGCTTAAAGCACAAAAGTAATCATTTTGATTACGCAATAACGTTAAAGTATATGAATTTTCTTGCCCTATTTAGTTTTCTTGCCTATTTTTTGAGTGGTTTTACAGCTCTTATCTATGAAATAAGCTGGGTAAGGCTTTTAAAGCATGTTTTTGGCTCTGACAGTTTAGCTTTAAGCACTTTACTTACAGTGTTTATTGGTGGGATTGCTCTGGGTACTTTTTTGGCAGGTAAATTAATTGATAAATATTTTCGTGTCAGCAGTAACCTGAGCTCCAAGGATATTGCTGCTGTGAAATTGGGGCAGAATTATTTACTTTTACTTGCTTACTTCCTGATAGAGCTTTTACTTGCACTTTACGCAAGTACAGTGCCTGTGCTCTTAGGTGAGTCGGTTTTGGTTAAACTCTGGTCGGTATTTGCATCCTTTGCTTTTGAGAATTTTTTGTTCGGGGCACTTTTGAAATTTGTTCTTAGCTCACTACTGTTGATTATTCCAACTATGCTCATCGGTATGAGCTTCCCTATTTTAAGTGAGCTTTTGTCTTCGCATATTAAAGCAAAGCACAATTACCATCAAGACTTAGATTTGATTGAAGACGATCACCAACTAGCAATCAGTAATCTCTATGCTACTAATACCACTGGAGCTATTCTTGGCTCTTTGTTAGGTGGTTTTCTTTTGTTACCTAAGCTAGGTTTGACTAAGTCAATTTTGCTTGCTGCATCTGTCAATATTTTTGTCGCTTTATTGGTCGGCTTGATTTTTTTTCTTAACCGTAAGTTGGTCAAAAACATTGACTTAGTAGAGCTTGTGAATTTTGTACTTGATTATGGTGCTAAACAATCAGCTCAAGCTGAATTTAATTTTCAGAAAAATCCAGATCAAGAGCAAGGACTTTTACGTTATAAAAAAGTCTTGTATGTACTGACAACCATAGGCTTCTTTATAGGCTTTATTAATCTGAGTTTGGAAGTGTTGTGGACTAAAGTCTTGACGCTTGTAATAGGCTCCTCAAGCTAT
>CAWUIS010000114.1:0-6131 GCA_963922625.1 uncultured Candidatus Melainabacteria bacterium
CTTATGCTTAAACTTCTTGAAGAGAAAAAAGACCTTAGAGAATTATATTCAAGAACTATGTTTCATATTACTTGCGCTAGTCAATACGATGACCAAGATATTTTAAATGTTGCAAAATTAGCTTATGAAAATTGTTATTCAGAATTTAAAAGCAAAAACTTTGACTTTAGCTCAAGGTCAAAAAACAATATCCCAAGAATCGGTTTTATATTTTGCTTTATTGAAGAAAGTGCGGCTCATTGGCTTCTAGACTTATTCAAAGCACGCAAGAAAAATTTTTTCTACGCTTGTTACCACAGCTATAACTTTGAGGATAGCAGGAGTAAAGAATTTAGAGAGGAAGCAGATTTATTTCGTCCAATAGCTGAGATGGATGATGATGAAGTCGCAGAACAGATTTATGCAGATGAAATTGATATTTTATTTGATCTAAGGGCTCATATTTATGGACATAGGCTTGGAGTAATTAAAAGAAGAGCAGCACCAATTCAAGTAACTTGGATGGATTCGCTTGCGCCAACCGGGCTCCCTGAAATGGATTACTCAATATTTGATAAAGATCTTGTCCCTGAAGAAGATCATAAATTTCACAATGAAAAAATCTTGTACCTACCTTCATATTTACATTACAAGATACCTGAAGACAGAACAGAAATTAAACCTGCACCTTGCTTGAAAAATGGTTACGTTACCTTTGGTAGCGTGCATAGATCACAAAAACTACATAATGATATTTTTGATCTTTGGATTGAGATATTAGAAAAAACCAAAAATTCAAAGTTGGTAATCAAAAACAAGGCGATTCAAGATCCTTATTACAAAGAGCAAATCAGAGAGTATTTTTTGAGCAAAGGACTAGCAGCAGAAAGATTAATTACAGCTGGCTTTGAAGACAAATCTATATTTTTCGAAAAATGTAATGAAATCGATATCTGCTTAGATAGTTTTCCAGGTAATGGTTGCTCTACAAATATTCATACGTTTTGTATGGGAAAACCATTAATTACACTCTTCCAAAAAAATATGAAAGCAAGTAGGATCAGTTACTCTCAATTAAAGAGTATCGGATTAGAAGAGTTTATCGCTTATAGCAAAACAGAATACGTGAATAAAGCTGTTGAGTTAGCTAATGATCATGAACTCATCAATAAATATACTCAAACAATACGTCAAAAATTTATTGACTCCGATATCTGCAACTTGGAAAAATACTCTTCAGAGTTTGAAAAACTATTAATGACAATGTGGCATAGCTATAAAGGCAAACATGAATGAACTAGAAATTAGAGCGCACGAACTATTCAATAAACGTGACTTTGTTGAAGCTTTCAAACTTTATGAAGAGGCATTACAACAAGGAATTGTCAGTGCAAAAATTTTCCGTAACCTGGGTATGATTTTCAGTTTCAATGGAAAAAAAGACTTGGCTGTAGATTTTCTTCTTAAAGCATTGGAGCTAGATCCTAAATTAGTTCTAGCAAACTCTTTTCTTGGAAAAATCTCCTATGACTGTAAACACTTCACTCTTGCTAATGATTATTTTCAAAGAGAGCTTGCTATCAATCCTGAGCTCAGTAAAGAATGCTTTCTAGATATTGGCATGAGCTTTATGCATACAGGACAGGTCGAACAGGGTGTTCATTATTATTTACAAGGTACTCGCTTTCGTAATCAAAGAATGCTATACGGGGAGCTACTTTGCAATATGCATCACTGCCCAGGTCTAAACAATCAAAATTTCTATGATATTGCAGCTGAATGTTACCAGCGTTTTCTAGAAAAAACTGATAAACCAAAAACATTAAATGATTTCAGTAATATAAAAAAAGACAAGAACAAGAAGTTAAAAGTCGGCTTTCTTTCAAGTTGCTTTAATAAATTCACTGCTGAATATCACCTTGGCTATGCTCTTGATTCTCAGGAAAGCGACCAGCGCTCTTATGAGATCTTGATTTATACACCTTTTTCTTCAAATAAGTGGGATATTGATGTGTTTAAAAATAACGCCAGTAAAATCACAAATCTTGATAATTTGAAAGCAATGGAAATAGCTCAAATCATTAAAGATGATGGAGTTGATATATTACTTGATTTACGCGGGCATGTTTATGGAAGTTTTCTCGAGGTTATGGCATACAAACCAGCCCCAATCCAAATCAGCTGGCTTAATTACTTTGGTACCACGGCAATGCCCGAAGTTGATTACGTACTTGCAGACAAGTATGTTTTACCAGAAGAATTTGAAAAATTTTATATAGAAAAAGTCTATCGCCTAGAAAATTACTTTTTCATTTTCAAACCACGTATTGAAGATTTATATATAGAACCCGAACCTCCTTGCATGAAGAATGGCTATATCACTTTTGCTTCTTTTCACCGTGGCACAAAACTTAACAATGAGGTTTTAAAATATTGGTCCAAAATTCTAAATCGAGTTGAAAAATCCAAGCTCTTAATTACTAACAGCAGCTTAATGGACCCAGATTTAGAAACCCAATATTTGAAAATTTTCAAAGAGCATGGTGTCAGAGAAGATAGAATAATTTTTCATCCTTACCCAGAATTCAAAGAATTCCTTGAGCTATTTAATCAAGTAGATATTTGTGTAGATACCTTTCCTTTTGTAGGAGGGACAACAACATACGATTCTCTTTTTATGGGAGTACCTGTAATTAGTTGCCTTGGTGAAACCTGGGTGGGCAGATCTGGATATGCAACTTTATACGAAGCCGGCTTCCCTGAACTCACCGCTGAAAATTTTGAACAGGCCGTGGATAAAAACTATGAGCTCAGCCAGGACATTGAAAGACTGAAAAATTACAGAAAAAATATGAGAAAGCAATTTTTAAATTCGCCAGTCTGCAATTTAAAAGCTTTTGCTAACAAACTTGAAAAAGCTTTCAGAGATATTTGGCATGAGTATTGTGAGAAAAACTAAAACCTGCTAGAATACATCAAACAAAAATACATAAATATTTTTTACAAGGAGGTAAAATTTATGAATACAGCATCTGTTCCTTTAGACCGAGGGAATGTGGACAAGGTTAGACCTGAAGTCCATAGAATAGTGATACATGGTTCAAAGAATCGCCAACCATCGGCTTCTGTTACGCGAAAGCCCCTCAGAGAAGTAAATAGAAATCTGCATCGTGGGGAAACTGGGCCGAAGCAAAACAAAGAAAATTAAAAACAAAAAAAGATCCCAATGGGATCTTTTTTTTTGAATATAAGTGGTGGGCAGGGCTGGATTCGAACCAGCGTACACTTGCGTGAACAGATTTACAGTCTGTCTCCTTTAACCACTCGGACACCTACCCGTACTCAGCAGACTGAAGTGAAAATTATAAAACAAAAAAATCCATATCAATCATCCTTGCAGGATGACTTTATATTTGCAATTGGCGACACGCCATTATTAAAAAAAGCAGAGCTATACTAGACATAATCACGGCCATCAGCTATAATTGTAAGATAAACAAATTTGAGCTTGATTAGGCGCTTTTTATACTATTAACCTATTTGGTTACATGTGCTGCTTATATTTTTATGCTCTTCAGAAGGAGGTATTGTCATGCTTACACAAGCTATGGCTACTGCATCGCCGTCCCCAAATTCACATGAAAGGACGCCCCCAATTAATACTACGAAAAGGACTCAACCGATGGCTCCTATTGGCTCAACTCCAGAAAAATTGCATGCCGTTAGAAAAATCAAAGGCACTCTGAGGGAGTTAATTCCTCAGTACGAGGGCTCTTCAAACAAAACCCCTATAATAGAGCGCTTGGCTGGCATTTGCCAAAAAGTTTCTTTTATGGATATACCTGAGAGGGCAAAACGTAGTATTGCTCATATGATCGATCAGAATTTCCCGGATGCAAGAACATTAATGCATGAAATTGAAGCAGAAGGTAGAAAATATTACCAAAGCCTTTTATTTTTGGGACCGAAAGAGTCTCCTGCTACTCAATAAACATATCTTCTTCTGAGTTACCCAATATGATAATCTCACCAGCTTGCTCGAGTGATCTAACCACACCAACAATTTTGGTTTGAACTTCAGATACATCCTTCATCAAGACAGGTCCCATCATCTCAATATCATCTTGCAGTAACTTACCTGCTTTTTCAGACATATTTCTAAAGAACGCCACGCGAATCTCTTCATTAGCACCTTTGAGAGCCAAGCCAAGATCTTTGACATCAACCTCACGCAGTAATCTTTGTAGAGACTTATCATCGAGTCTGACAATATCCTCAAATACAAACATAAGATTACGGATATCAGTAGCAAGCGCTTGATCCACAGCTTCAAGATCTTCCAGGATCCGTTTTTCAGTATTACGATCAACACGATTCAAGATTTCAGCAAGTGACTCAACACCACCAACAGCATTGGTAACTTCGTTTTGTGACATGATACCAGCAAACCTTCTCTCTAAAATCCTTTCAACAACAGAAAGCACCTCTGGATTGGTTCTATCCATCTTAGCAAGCCTAATAGCGATATCAGAGCGCACATTTTCAGGAAGATTTTGCAAGACTTGGGCCGCTTTTTCAATTTTCAAGTGCGAAAGCAAAAGAGTAATAACCTGCGGGTGTTCATGCTGGATAGTAGTAGCAATTTGTTCTGGATCAATAATGCGCAAAAACTCAAAAGGAACCCTTTGAATAGTATTGGTCATTTTGTCGATGATCTCATTAGCACCATCTTGACCGTAAGCTTCTACAAGCATAGTCTCGGCTAAATCTAAACTACCTGCAGCAATACCTTTTTGAATTTGCAGGACATCGTACATCTCATTGAGTAAAACTTCTTGATCTCCCTCAGAGATATGTCCAACCATAGAGATCTCTTTTGCAAGAGCGATGACTTCATGATCATCATCAAAACTTCTTAAAACACCAGCAGCGGCATCATTATCCATTAAAACCAAAAGCGCAGCAACTTTCATACGCTTACTCCAAGTTTTAATTGAACTCTGCCCTTTAACCACTTACAATCAATAATCCCAGCTCTCCTAGCGATTTGGCTAAATAATTCTCAGTATTTTTGACTAAATTATAATAGTAAAGGGGCTGGTAACTAGTCTAAATAGTGGAGAAAAGCTTGATAGAAAGCAGTAATAAAATTGGCAAGGTCTTAAAAGTAGAAAAACTTGAAAATGCAAGTTTCAATGAAGAGCTAGTAAGCATAAAAGTAAAACAAGATGGCGAGGAAATCATCATCCAAAACTCTGTGCCTCAAAATCAAGCTTATGCTATCAAAGCACAAAAAGGACGCGAGTATATTTTGGGGATGGACAATGAACTTGGTGAGGTTTTTATCACTGATTATTACCGCGAACCAACAATGTTTTCTCTAATTGCTATTTTTTTAGTGATGGTAATTGCTTTTGGCGGTTTTCGAGGTTTTAAGGCTTTGATATCTCTGATACTGACTGGCATTGCCATAGTATATTTTCTCATCCCGGGTATTCAAAACGGTGATGAACCAATCTTACTTGCTGTAATGATCGCTGCTTTTGCCACTGCTGTGACTATGTTTATGATCGCCGGACTAAGCAAAAAATCTCTTGCTGCCACTATTGGCACAACTGGGGGGGTCACAGCCGCTGGAATTATCGCGCTTGCAGTGATCAAGCTAGCACCATTGAGCGGGCTTGCTAGCACTGAAGCTCACCTGCTTTTAGGAGGTCTTGAAAACAAGGAGCTAAATTTCCAAGGGATATTAGCAGCTGGAATTTTGATTTCAAGTCTTGGAGCAGCTATGGACGTTGCCATTTCTATTGCAAGCTCGGCCCAAGAATTACATCAAACAGATTTAAAGCAACCAAGGCGTGTTTTGTTTTTGCATTTAATTAATATCGGTAGAGATATCATGGGCACTATGATAAATACCCTCATACTTGCTTATACCGGAGCTTCGATTCCTTTATTTTTGTTACTCTCCCAGGAGACGGGGTTGCGCCTCATTAATATGGAAATTATTGCAAGTGAACTGACAGCAGCTCTAGCTGGTAGTATAGGATTAATACTGGCGATTCCTCTAACAGCTTTTGCGTCGGTGGTTTTGCTCAAAGGCATGAAAAAAAATGGTGGTGGTTTTTGTTACAACCGAAAATAACAAAAAT
>CAWUIS010000115.1:0-5964 GCA_963922625.1 uncultured Candidatus Melainabacteria bacterium
TTATCAACTCAGATTCAAATCAAGGCAAAATCAAAGAAGAAATTTTGATAGAGCCGGGTAAGTTGCACTAAACCTCTGTTTTCATAAAATTTATTGCAAACTAATCATTTTGATTAAGCAAAAACTTTTAAGTTCTATCCTTCTGATCAACATCTTGACTTGTCATGGTAGCTAGGTTTTGGATAAAATCTAGCACCTGCGACCTTGCCTCATCATCTGAATCAAATGCTGATGTTGTCAGAAGTAATGGGACATTTTCCTTACATTTACTTTTTATTTCATATTTTTGACCAAAATCACTTGCAGCATCTAAAGCAAAAAACTTAATACCTTCCAAAGATCTTCGTTTGGGTAATCGCGACATAGTTAATTTCAAATTTTGAGTACATTGTTGTGTAATAGTCATCAAACCAAAAATAGGTTTTATAAAAGTGTTTTTCAATCCATAATTACTGAGAAATTTTTTAAATGAATCCAATTTTTCATTATCAGTATCAAAAAGGGTACGGTGGTAACCATTGCCTGTTTCGAATGTTCTGGATCTCTTGAAAACAACAGCGCTATTATCCTTATCAGGGATCTCGTTCAATTTTTTTACAATCCCGGGTAAATCAACCTCAGTCCGAGAATTATCCAGACTCCATGTTTCATCTTTATCTTTTTTTTTGAAGCATTCGTATTTAAATTTAATATGCTCTTTCAGCTGAGCTTTTGGTTTCGTGGGAGAAATTACATGGATTTTATTTACAGGCTCCATTAGCCCCTAGGATAACACGCCAACAATAATCAGGCACAGATATTAAGAATTTCTCTTATGGCATAACCCAAAGCCTCTTTACCAATTTCAGCACTAGAACCTGAGTAATCAGCTCTCATCACTCCATCAGGGTAATACTCTCTAAATTTAGCTGGCATGACCCAGGCTATATTATCGCTGCTCACTTCTTTTTGAGGGCATGTATAAGACTCTGGCATGGTCATAGAAGCCGGCAATAAAGCCATTGTCACAGAAATCTCTGTTGGTGTGGCATGATAGCCTTCCTTATCAGCAAAATACTTATCAATAATATTTTTTTGTAAGCCCGGCATCACCCACCAGTTAATAAAACTAAAGTCAAGCTCAGCAAAATCATCACCAGCTTCAGCAAGAGCATTCATAAATGGACCTTTATTACCACCATGTCCATTGATAACAATTATTTTTTTGAAGCCGTGTCTTTTTAAAGATGCGATCAAATCAACGATGATATTTATGTAAGTAGTGGGCCTCAATGCCATGGTGCCGGCAAAAGCTTGGTGATGCATTGCCATCCCATAGTTAAGTGGTGGCGCACATAAAATACCTGAAGCAGCAGAAACAGCATAAGCAATGCCTGTCGCGGTGACATGATCTACACCAAGCACAGCATCTGGTCCGTGCTGCTCGGTACTTCCAAGCGGCAGAATTATACGTTGATCTTGTTTTAAATACTCTTGTACTTGAGGTGAGCTTTGGTTGGCTAAAAGATATTTATGAACACTAGGATCCATCAGCCTTTCTGGTGTTTCTAAAAGCTCTTCGATGTCATTGGGCATAAGAAGAATTATAATGTCTTTGATGATCAAGCTCTTTTTGATTTTGTTAATACTTTGTCTAACGGCACCAAAAGCCTCAGCTGGACATATGGATACTAAAGCCAGGCTCAAAACGCTACTTGAAAGAGCAAAAGCACGTAAATCAAAACAAGCACCTAGAGCTATAGAACAACCAGAGCCAATGCAAGAGTCTGTTGATCTCATAAGCCCTCCCTCTCCAGAGCCAATATCAACCCCTATTGAAAACATAGAGCCAGAATTCAAGCCAATAGTGCCAGCTCAAGCAATTGAAAATATCCCAGAGCCAGAAAAAACTATTATCCAAGAAATACCTAAAGCACCTGTTGAAAACAATATCAATATCGACATTGATATTGATGCCTATAAAGGCAGCTCGAGTGAAGCGAGCTCAAATCCTTACATCATTGAGGAAAAACCAATTATCCAAAAAGAAGCTGCAAGAGTTAACAGCACCAAAGATCTTGAGGATAAAATCCAAACAATCGAAGTGATTCCAGCTGCTCCGGCTCCTAAAACAGAAATTAAAACCATCAATACACCGAAGCCAAGCCCTGTTGTTGACATGGCTTCACCGATGTATGAAGAAAAGCAAGAGAGCATATCAACACCAGTAACAAACAACTCAAATATCACAACAAGTGAGCAAACAATAGAAAAAGACACAACGACAGAAACACAAAAAGAAGAAAAATGGGAGAACCCAAATCAGGACAACCACTTGCTTGTCATACGCGAGTCTCTTAAATCCATCGAAGAAGATTCTTGGACCAAGGTACGCACCAATATGAACGAGGCTCTAAGCTATTTTGCAAAAGAGAAAAAGCTCGATCCTAGAAACAAGGATATAGACGTCTACGGCAATATCATCAGGGCTTTTAGATCTTTTTCAGAAGGTGGGCTCGAACTAGACAAAGGTGACATGGCAAACTTTGAAGAGGCTGAAGCGCGCTATCTTGATGCTCAGGATATTTTGATGGATGTACAAGACAAACTTACGGGTACCAAACACGAGGAAGCTATTGCAGATGTTGTAGATACCGCCCTGCAGTATGTTGATGAAGAGCTGGATTATATCAATGAAATGCTGACGATTTAGGACAAAGCTCCTCAACTATATGAGAAGGTTCTAACTATGACGCGCTCAAACACTCTAGTTTAAAGACAAGCTCATCAAGGAGATTGTCTTTGACCCAGATCTTTTTTTCAGAGCCTAAAACTTCACCTATTCCATTTAAAATATGCTTTCGGTCCCTATTTTTTATATGCTCTATTAATTCAGGCAGGTATTCTTGGAAGCTCTTACCAAGACGCTCTTTGATAATCTCATCATTGAAATTCCATTTTTGATCAAGCATAAAATATAAATCATATAGATCACGGTTGGTACTATTGCTTCTGTCTGTTGTAGCAACAAGCTTATGAGCAAAAATATCTTCTTTTACCATAACTTTGATTGAAATTCCTAGATAGTTTTTTATTTCATAGCTTGAAGAAAATCTTCTTTTAGATACATCAAGTTTGATATTTTTTGTAGCATCATTTTTGTAAGAAACAATGATTCTAATAGATTGAGGTCCATTAGAAGAATCTTTTTCTTTTATAGTGCCAATTTGCCCCGCATAGTTTCTCAATATTAGGTTTATTTCTTCTGCTGCAAAATTCTCGTCTAACAAATCAAAATCAAGATCTGTGGAGAATCGATCAAGTTGGTGAAATAGCAATAAAGCAGTTCCACCTTTAAAGCCTAAACACGTTCTCAGTGAGCGATTGAGATAGATCTTTCTTAATAAGTCCTGTAAAAGGCTCAAGTGCTGGCTTCTATTTAGCATATTCCCTATAGTAGTTTCTAAACCTTGTTTCCATTGCTTGATTTTGATAAATTTGCACTAAATCAAAACACAAATCCCAATCTATCCCAAGTAAATTATCAAAGTAATAGTCTCTGTGGAAATAAACCATATCTAAAAAAGCTCTTTCTTTACTTGCGATCCAATATCTATCATCTATATTTTCAAGTCCACTTAAGTTTCCTAAAACGAAGTTTTTGATTTTTTTGAAATTAAAATCATGCTTTGCGATTTCATAATTAATACTTTGGTAACTTATAGAAAATATAGTCTGATAATCTTGGAAAATCACTCCTTTACTTTGTAAAACAGTTTCAAGGCTTATATATGACGGGATGGAAAGCTTAGAAGCCAGCTCGTAAATATCATAATCAAGGCTTTTTGCATAAATGCCACGCTTGATTTTAAATAATTTACCTGTTTTTGCATAATATCTAACTGCATCATGTAGTTTTGCCTGAGATCTTTCATCCCAGAGCACAGCCAGATCAGAAATACTAAATACTGTTTTATTACTTGAATATATCTGACTTAGACGCATAGACTAATATTTATGGTTCATAACCGGAATATTATACCGGTTATGAACCATATTATACCTAATTTTAAAGAAAAAAGCTGTAAATCCGGAAATAATTTCCGGTTTTGTAGCTTTTCTATAGAACATATTGCCAAGACAATTCAAAGGCGCGTCGCCAACCTAATACTCTAATAGCTTATCGGAAACTGCGCCCATATAAAAGAGTTGTTGCGAAAGAGTAAACCCTTTCTCAACAGGTCTAAAAAATCAAATGCTAGTATTACTTCAATATTTCACCTAAGCCATATCAAAATGTGGAATGTAAAATTAGGACTACTGTTATGCGAAAAGCCCACCTAGAGAGAAAAAGCTACGAAACTTCTATTGTTGTTGATATAAATCTTGACGGTAGTGGTCTTGGCGCAATCGACACTGGTGTGCCTTTTTTCAATCACATGCTGGAACAGTTTCGCAAGCATGCTTTTATCGATCTTAGTGTAAAAACTAGCGGTGACTATGAAATCGATGATCACCACAGTGTAGAAGACACTGGTATTGTACTAGGACAAGCCATCAAAGAAGCCCTAGGAGAGCGTAAGGGGATACGCCGCTACGCTTCATCGCGCATTGTCATGGACGAAGCTTTACTAAGCTGCGACCTAGATCTCGGCACAAGACCATATCTTCACTATGATGTTGAGATCAACAAAGAGCGTATTAACACTTTTGAGACCGAGCTTTGTATTGAGTTTTGGAGAGCACTTGTTAATAATGCTGGAATGACCCTACATATCAACAAAATCTACGGCAAAAATTCTCACCATATTGTTGAAGCTAGCTTTAAAGCTTTTGCTCAAGCATTTGACCAGGCTAAATCTATTGATGCAAGAATGCGCGATGAGATTCGCAGCACCAAGGGTATTATTTAGGCAATTTTATTGTTATTAAATTTCATTTGAGGGATTAAAACTTGAGACACGTAGAAATTCCGTGATCATGTTAATCTGTGATCTAGGGCAAAAATAAGGAGTTTATTAATGAAAAAAATCAACTTGTCTAAAAAATTACTAGGTACTAGTCTTGCACTTAGTCTAACTGCTGGCTTAGCTGCAAACGCTGTAAGCAACACTGATATCGAAGAAATCTTCGCGATCAATGAAGTATCAGTTGCAGGTCAAGTTCTTGGTAATCATGGTGATGATCACCATTGTGGTGATGGCCATGATGATGACCACAAAGATGGCGACCACAAATGTGGCGAAGGCAAATGCGGACACTAGTCTTAGCTGATTAAATCCTTTTTAAAAGCCCGGCTCTGCTGGGCTTTTTTATATCTAAATGTCTAATTTTAAAAAAAATCTCCCAGAGCTTGGACTTGGGCTTGGCCTACGTAACGATATTTCCAAAGAAACTCTTGACCACTGCAGAGAAAAAAATACTTTGATCAAATGGCTAGAAATAGTCCCTGAAAATCATATCGACAGAGGCGGCTGGCGTGCTCAGCAAACACAAGAAGTCCTTGAAACTGGTGTCCAGCTAATTCCTCATAGTGTAAATTTGAGCATCGGCAGTGCACTTGATGATCAAGGTAAAGCAAGCTTTGATGCCTATCTCATCCAAGAGATGAAAGAACTCTTTCAAGAAATTAAATCTCCATGGTTTTCAGACCATCTTTCTTGTACTCGCATTGAAGGATACTATCTGCAAGATTTGACCCCTCTACCCCGCATACAAGAAAGCATAGAAACCGTAGTTAGCAATATCAAATTTCTAGAAGACTATTTTCAATTACCTTTTTTAATTGAGAACCCAAGTTTTTACTCCACCCTAATTGAACCTGAAATGAGTGAAGCTGATTTTCTCAACCAAATATTAGCTAAAGCTGACTGTGGGCTTTTACTAGATGTCAACAATATCTACGTCAATGCCACTAATCATGGTGAATATAAAGAGCAAGAATTTTTAGATAGCTTAGACCTGGATAGAGTAGTACAAGTACAT
>CAWUIS010000116.1:0-5765 GCA_963922625.1 uncultured Candidatus Melainabacteria bacterium
AATAATTTTGAACTTGCTTGGATTAAAGCAGCTGGTGAAAAAATAGATCAGGTTTTAGTACTGCCTTTTAAAGCACCAAAAAGCCAAACGGGAGATGATGTTATTGAATTTCATTGTCATGGTAGTACTTGGCTAGTCAATCAAATCCTGGAGCTGGTTTTAGCATCTGGGGCTCGTTTAGCTAAAGCTGGAGAATTTACAGAAAGAGCTGTGCTTAATGGTAAGCTGGATCTCTCTCAGGCAGAAGCTATTATGGATATAGTTGAGGCTCGTACAAAAGCTTCAGGAGAAAATGCTATCAGGCTTTATAGCGGTGAGCTTGGTACTGCAATTAAAAGTTTGCGTATCAATATTTTAAATTTACTTGGAGAAGTGACCGCGTCAATTGATTTTCCTGATGAAGTCGGTGATTTTGATGTTGCTAAATTTACAGCCTTAGTTGAAAGTTTTATTCAAGAAATAAATGCTCTGCTAGAAAGCGAAAAAGAGGGTCATATACTTCGTCATGGTTATAAAGTTGCACTAATAGGTAAACCGAATGCAGGGAAATCAACACTGTTAAATACCCTGCTCAAAAAAGAAAGAGCAATTGTTACAGATATTGCTGGTACAACAAGGGATCTTATCGAAGAGGCTATCAGCATAAATGGTATGCCTATCACTTTGATTGATACTGCCGGTATCAGAGAGAGCGAGGATCTGGTTGAGAAAATTGGTATTCAAAAAACACAAGATGCTATTGAAGAAGCTGATTTGATTGTTGAGCTGATTGATTTGAGTCTAGAAATGCCGGTGCTTCAAAAAAGAGAAAATAAGCACTTATTGATTGGTAATAAATCTGATCTTGCACAAAATACTGACGTGAGTTGTGATTTGGTGATTTCAGCAGAACAAGGACATAATATCGAGCAGCTCAAAGATCTGATTGCAACCAAAGTCAAAGATGCTAGTCATAGTGATGCTGCTATAAAAATTAACCAAAGACAAGCAGATATTTTACGTAAAGTGAAAATTTCACTTGAAAAGTGTCTTGAATCAAGTCAGCTTGCTGAAGATTTTTGGACTATTGATCTGCGAGATGCTGCAGCAAAACTAGGTGAGATAACCGGAGAGACGCTGACTGAAGAGCTTTTAGACAATATCTTTTCGCGATTTTGTATTGGTAAATGATAAAATTACATCATGCGCGAAACTAAACCAGAGCTTGCTAAAGCATATAACTTTGATGGAATAAAAGTAGCTTTAGTCTCAGCGAAATGGAATATCAGCTTTAACCAGATGATGTGTCAATCAGCAAAAGATACATTGAAACAAGCGGGTCTTGATGATAATGATCTTGATGAGTACCAAGTACCTGGTGCTTATGAAATCCCTTTTTTTGCTCAAGAATTAATCAGCACTGATCAGTACGATGCTGTTATTTGCTTTGCCACAATTATTAGAGGGGCCACTCGTCATTTTGAAATTGTGGCTGATGAAAGTGCGAGAGGTATTATGCAGGTCATGCTTAGTACTGCAGTTCCAATTATTAATGGTATTTTGGCTTGTGAAAGTGAAGAACAAGCTGACCAGAGAGCTAATCCTAGTAAAGAAGATAAAGGCAAGGAAATTGCTCTAAGTTTAGTTGATATTCTTGCCGAGCTTGAAAAGTTACCTGAGCCTGCTTTTGATGAAGACTCTCAGCTGCAAGCGGTTTAATTCATCAAGCGAGTAAATGCCTCAAATAAGTAATCAGAGTCTTGTGGCCCTGGACTAGCTTCTGGGTGGTATTGTACTGAGAAAACATTTGGTCTGTTTTTGAGTTTGATGCCAGCAATAGTACTGTCGTTGATATTTAAGTGCGTAATTTCAAGCTTGTCTGGCAAATCGTCTTTAGAGATTGCAAAACCATGATTGTGAGCAGCAATTTCAATTTTTTTGTTTTCTAAGTTTTTGATAGGTTGATTGGCACCACGGTGCCCAAATTTGAGCTTGAAAGCTTTAGCTCCACAAGCAAGCGATAAAATCTGGTGACCTAAGCAAATACCAAAAATAGGTTTTTGGTATTTATCAACCAGATCTTTAACTGTAGCGATAGCGTAGCTAACAGCCTCAGGATCTCCAGGGCCATTACTGAGAAAGAGACCATCTGGATTAGCATCAAGCACATAGCTTGCAGGAGTTGATGCTGGTACCACCTCTACTTCACAACCCTGTGCAATGAGTTTATTGATGATGTTTTGCTTAATACCAAAGTCATATGCAATGACTTTGTATTTGGATTTCTCTGGTTGTTTACCATCACTAGCAAAAGCATCAACTGCAGTATATTGTCCTTTGTATTTTTCTTTGCAGCTAACTTGAGAGGCTAAATCTTGTCCTTGCATGCTTGGATGATCTTGAATTGACTTAAGAACTTGCTCAAGTTCGGTATTTGGATCTTGAATGATTGCAGATTTCATCGCTCCTTTGTCCCTTATGTGACGAGTCAAAGCTCGGGTATCTAGATCATAGATAGCAGTAATATTATTCTTTTTGAGAAAATCCTCTAGGCTTTCTTGAGCTCTAAAATTACTAGAGCCTGGCGAGTAGTTTTTTAGAACCATGCCTTTTACAAAAATAGACTTTGCTTCAAGGTCTTGGTTGTTGCAGCCATAATTGCCGATTTCTGGATAAGTAAAGGTGACAATTTGTCCAGCATAACTAGGGTCAGAAAGAATTTCTTGGTAACCAGTCATGGAGGTATTGAAAACTATTTCTCCAAAACTGTCTTGCTGTGCCCCTAAGGACTTACCTACAAAACATGTGCCATCTTCAAGAACTAACTTAGCCACTAAGTGATCATCTTAGCATTTTCAATGACCTTGATTAGAATCTCGTCACTGACATTATCAACGATATCCACTCTGCCAATATGCATCTTAGGGACTATAAACTTGATTTTGCCAAATTCGACTTTTTTATCGTATTTAAAGCTTTGAAGCATATCTTTGGCTTTAATTTCTTTAGGCAATTTATAACTCAAGTTCAGAGCTTTCATGAGGTCAATGACTTTAGTGATATTTTCTTCGCTGAATTGATCAAGCTCTTTTGCAAGCAAGCAAGCACAGCTAATACCAATAGCAACCGCTTCACCATGAGAATAGCGAGAATATTTAGTGATTTCCTCTAGGGCATGACCAAAACTATGCCCCAGGTTGAGATGAGCGCGAATACCTTTCTCTGTTTCATCCTCACTTACAATTGCTGCTTTGATTGATAAACAATGATGAATGATTTGGTTTAGTAGGTTTTTGTCTTTATCAAGAATGGCATCAGCATTATTGAAGACAAAATCAAAGAAATTATCACCTAGTAAATTATCCCAACGAGCTCCCAAAAGCGTGTATTTAACCAGTTCACCTAAGCCACATTTATACTCATTGTCAGGTAAAGTATTCAAACAATTGGTAGCGATATGAACCATATGAGGCTGATAAAAACTACCAACCAAGTTTTTTCCTTCTGGTACATTGATGGCGGTTTTACCACCAACAGAAGAGTCAATCATGGCAAGAAAGCTGGTAGGTACTTGAACAAATTTGATCCCTCTGTAAAAAGTAGAAGCAGCAAAGCCTACTAAATCACCAACCAAACCTCCTCCTAGTGCAAGTAGAGTGTCTTTTCTCTCGAAATTTAAGCTTAAAAGTTTCTGGATTATGAGTTGGTATGTCAAAAAAGTTTTTTCTTTTTCACCATCACCAATAATCATTGAGCTTACTTCAAAGTCTTGCTCTAATTTTTCTTGTATGAGATGCAGGTAATGTTTTGCAATATTGTCCTGGCTGACGATAAGGACTTTTTTGCCAGGATTTAAAGAAGAAAGATTTAATCTGGCTAGATTTTTGTAATAAATTTTATAAGAAAGCTCACCACGGTTGATATTAACGCTTTGTTCTTGAGCAATAGGTTTTTTAAGAGATAGTGCTTCCATGATTTCTGCTCCGATATGATTGACTGCTTTGCCAGCAGTGTCAATCTTGATATCACTTTCCATGTAGGCAGGTTTGCGCTCTTTCCATAGGTCTTTAAGGACTTGGAGAGGATCATCGCTGTTGTTTAAAAGAGGACGATTTTTTCGGCGTTTAATTCTTGCATACAAATCTTTTGGCTTGGCTACTAAAGCTACCAGTTGAGCTTTTTGCTTGATAAGCTCTCGGTTGTCATCATCTATGATGGTGCCGCCTCCAAGAGAAATGATCTGATCTTGTTTTTGCAAGACTTTTTTGAGTAGTTTTTTTTCTAGCTTGCGAAAGTATTGTTCTCCATGCTCAGCAAAAATTTCATTAATACTTTGCTCCTCTTGTTCTTCGATCATTTGATCTAAATCAACAAATTGTCTTTTGAGTTGTACTGCAAGATACTTGCCAATAGTTGTCTTACCTGAGCCCATTAACCCAGTTAAAGCAATATTGCTTGTGATTTCAGCTTGTTTCGGCTTTAATTTAACCATTTGTTATGCAAAATCCTAGCACCTAGAAGCAAAATTAAGATTGTATTTCTCTAGTATTTTTAGTCTAATTTCATAAAAAATACTGGAGAGATCTGTCTAGTTTCCGATATCTACTTATGAGTCCCAAAACTCAGGAGCTATTAATAATGGAATTAACTACAAAAAAATCACTTTTCACGTTTGGCGTTGGCGCTTTTGGCAAAATGGCAAATTTGATCAAAAACACTGACTATTTACCGCAAAAACCAGCATATCTATTCAAATTGCTGAGAATGGCTAACAGTGTTGAAGCAAAATCCAAGGATATAGCTAAAGAACTTACAAAAAACAAAGATTTAGTTGCAAAAGTTTTAAATGTACCTTCGCTCACTGAGAATTTTGAAAAGCTTGATCAACAAGACTATGTTAATGCCATTGCAAGTTTAGAAAGAAATTTAATTCGCAACTCTCTTGAGATTGATTTTGCTCAAAAATATTTTAAAGTTCTTTCTGCTAGAAATTCTTTTTCTGGTTTAGGTGAAAGGCTCACAGCTTCTGTGAAAGCAGCAATTATTGCAAAGGCTGTCTCAAAATGGGTTAAATACCCTGATGCTGAACTAGCTTTCTTTGGTGCCTTACTTTCTGATGTGCCGGCAGTGGTTTTGGGAATTAATGACCCTGAAGCGAGTGAGAAAATTTTTGAAAAAGTTGAACAGGGTCTAAGTGAAAAAGAAGCTGAGATCATTGTTCATGGTTTTGATCAGCATGAATTTGGTGCAAAGCTTTTTAGATACTTTGCTATTCCAACAGCTTTAGTTGAGATGATGCATGCAGGTTTTAATCCAGAAGAAGTTAAAGCAAAATACAAAAAGTTAACTCAAATTGTGAACTTCTCAAAATTTATAGCTAAGTGTTTTTCTGATAGAACTCAAAGCCCTTCAAGTATTTGGCAAGAATCACAATCTGCAATTCATGATTTAGGTCTTGAGATTAGCTCTGAAGAATGGGGCAATAAAATCAGCCTTTTATTTGTAAAATCTCTTGAATTTGAGATGAATGTTTCTGCTTAAAGGGAGTGTCGCCGAATCCCTTTGTGTATTAAGTTTGGCGATACGCCCTTAAAGCTGTAAAATAACCCTATGGCGGTTATTTCTGAAAAATCTACAAAGCACGATATTAGATTCGGCACCGATGGTTGGCGAGCAATTATTGCAAAAGACTTCACATACAAGAATTTGAATATTTTTCTTGATGGTCTTGCTAGCTATATACTCAAAAACTATGGTGCAAGCAAGCCATTGATTATAGGTTACGA
>CAWUIS010000117.1:0-5708 GCA_963922625.1 uncultured Candidatus Melainabacteria bacterium
CAATTTCATATTCATTACTACCATTTTCAAAGCCTGCAGTGCTTACAGGTAAAGAAAGATTTTTTCTATCAGTGCGTCTTCGAATAACGGAGCTTTGGCTTGATATAAAAGTTCGGGTGCCGTCATCTTCAAGCTTGAATAGATCTACTTTAAATGCTTGTGAGCCACCATCAGATGCATAAAGCAAAGAGACATTGCGTACTCTGAAATTTAAATCCAACTCAAGATTAGATAAATCAACACGTAAATCCTGCGAAGAAACTCTAAAGGATAAATTGGGCTCATTTGAATTTATCAGCTCCAAATCTGTAAAATTGTTCGCGCTTACTGAGGTCGGGAATAATACCGCCCAAAGTACCAAAAAATAAATTAATTTACGAGTCATTGTCATTATCAATATAAAAGAGCAGAGCGAAGGGTGGTCGTTTTGCCTCTTATTTGAAATAGACACAGTATAGAAATTAAAGGTTTCTCCATCTCCCAGACTGATCTGATTAGATATTAACAGGTAAAGGTTGTGAAAACATTAAAAAGGGCAAAATCAAGGGTTTCCCACTACCCTTTTGGCAATATCAGCTGCAATTAAGCCCAGTTGTTCAGACCAAATCCAATCGTGATCAGCTCCAGAATAAGTTGTTTTGACTTTATTCCGCGAAGGGAAACAATTAAAATACTGATCTTGACTAGCATTATCAACAACAGCATCATCCTTAATTTGAATCATAAATACTGGCATATCCAATTTTGTACTTGCTTGCTTTAAAGTCCAGCCCATTTTCATAATCTGAAACAACAAAGTTTGTGTTACAAAGCTTACTTTCAGGGGGTCTAAATCAGTCGGATCACCATGTTTTTTGGGAGAGGCTGGTAATTGGACATAAAGATCTTTACCAAAAACTGCCTTATCAAAAACAAGCTTCCACAGTGTGGTCAAAACAAAACTTAGCTTGAAAGTATCATCAGCACCTTTATAACCAGGAACTGAAATTATTAATTGATCTCCTTCTGCAATAGGTCCCATACAAGTGGCAATGACAGCTCCTAGACTATGTCCCAGAATTGTAATAGGCACAGCTGGATTTTTTCTTTTTAATTCCTGGTACTCGGCTTGAACAAAATCAATCCATTCTTGAAAGTCATCTATATGACCTTTTTTATAGGAGCTACCTGCAAATTCATCGTGGTTTTTACCAAAACCAGGCAAGTCAATAGCGTAGAGATCAATATTAAATTTTTCAAGCTCAAGTTTTAGCCTCTCGAACCAACTGCCATGACCACCCAAACCGTGTATTGCAAAAATAATTGGCTTAGACATTAGTTTGTTAGAATGCTGTACCTAACAGCAATAGCAATAAAAGCACCGAGTGCCCCACCCACTAAAACTTCAAAGGGACTATGACCTAGAAATTCTTTAAGACGGCCTTCTTTAATTGCGTGTTGTTCCGAAAAAAGTTCTTCAACCATTTTATTCAAAACTCGCGCTTGTTTACCTGCTGCTCTTCTTACACCAGCAGAATCGTACATAACTACAATAGAAAAGGCTGCTGCCAAGCTAAAAAGTAAAGAGTCAAAGCCATCAAGTAGACCAATACTAGTTGCCATCGCAACCACAGAAGAGCTGTGACTAGATGGCATACCACCAGTAGTTACCAACATTGCAAAATTAAATTCGCCATTCTGAATTGCATAAATGAGCGTCTTCAATACTTGAGCCGTGACATTAGCAAGCGCAAGAGAAAAAAGAACCTCATAGCCCGTAGAATTAATTAGTTCTAGAAACGACATACTCTGCAACAGTTTTTAGTTTATCAGGAAAAATATCCAAATCCTCTAAAGCTATGATCGCTTCTTTGATTAAAGATTTAGCAATGCTGCTAGCTTCCTTGACACCATACTCACTAACAAAAGTCGATTTATTTTGCTGAGCATCTTTTCCAGTAGTTTTACCAAGCTCTTCGCTAGTAGAAACAGCATCCAAGACATCGTCAATAATTTGAAAAGCTAAGCCTAAATTTTCAGCATAAATATTTAAAGCAAGCAAAGTTTTTGGACTAGCACCAGCCAGTAAAGCGGCATCACAAATCGATGATTTGATCAAAGCACCTGTTTTCATGGCTTCCATAGTTTTGATTTGTTCTATGGAGACTTGCTCTATATCTGAGAAACACAAATCCTGAGCTTGCCCAAAAATCATGCTACTTATCGCTGAAATAAAATTACTCTGTACCTGAGAATAATTTTGAGCATAACCATGAGAATAATCAGCTAAAACTTGCACCGGGTAAGAAATTAAAAAATCTCCTGCAAGTAAAGCAATTGCTTCGCCATAAACCTTATGGTTACTTGCTTTGCCACGGCGCATATCATCATCATCCATACAAGGTAAATCATCATGAATCAAAGAGCCGCAGTGAACCATCTCAATAGCCAGCGCTAAACCTAGAGCTGGGTTTTCAGCTAAAGGAATTTTGACTGGAGATTTCAAAACAGCCTCAGCGCTAATTAAGCTCAAAACTCCTCTAAGTCTTTTGCCACCATTAAGAACACTATACTCAATAGAATCTTGCAAAACTTTGCTTGGATTCTTGTAGCTCTTCAAGGCAGCCTCAAGTTCAGACTCAAAATCTGACTTGTATTCTTGCAAAAGTGCTTTGATATTCAAACTAGTATCTAACAATAACCGAGCCCCATGTAAGACCAGCTCCAAAACCGACAAGAGCTAATTTTAACTCAGTATCAGGATCTTTGATAATCTTGCCAAGCTCCATCGCTTCATCAACAGCAATAGGAATACTGGCAGCACTGGTGTTTCCATAGCGCTCAATATTAGCTATGACTTTTTCTTCAGGAAACTTAAAGCGCTTAGCAGCACTTTTAATAATGCGTATGTTAGCCTGATGAGGCACTAAAAAATCAATATCCTCAGGACTTAAACCAGAAAGCTGACAAGCTTGATCCATAGCTTCGGGCACTGCTTTAACAGCAAATTCGTAAACAGCCTTACCATCCATGTAAGCCAGTTCTCTTGCAGCATCAATTTCAGAAGCTGGAACCGGAAAGTGAGTACCCTGGTTTTTCAAGTAAAGTGAGCAGGCAGTATCACCGCGCGAGCGAATGTAAAAAGGATAAAAACCATTTTCACTTTGATCGACAGCACTAATCAAACAAGCACCAGCACCATCTCCAAAAATAATAGCGGTTCTTCTATCAGCCCAGTCAGTAAAGCGCGACATCAAATCAACACCAATAACCAAAACATTTTTGAACTGCCCTGAGTGAATATAGTTATAAGCAGTATTAAGTGCAAAAATAAAGCCAGTACATGCAGCAGAGATATCAAAAGCAACAGCGTTAGTCGCACCTAGCTCAGCCTGAATCATACATGCCGTACTTGGAAATAAATAATCACCGGTTGCTGTTGCACATATAATCAGATCTATTTCTTCAGGCTTTATATCAAAATCCACATATTTTTTAGCGTTATTGATGCAGTTTTGTGCCGCCTGAGTGCCAAGACTAATAGCAGTTTCTCCAGAGTCTGGACTAACAACTCGCCTTTGTTTGATGCCTGTTCTTTGGCTAATCCACTCATCGCTAGTATCAAAGAGCTGCGTTAGATCATCATTTGTAACAATTTTTTCAGGGACGGCTCTGCCCCAAGATTTTATTTTTGCCCCTATTGCCATTTAAATATCTTAGCAGATTTCTGACATCCTTGTCAGGAATGACTAATCTCTATTCAAACGAATCTGCTGATATACTATAAACTAGTTGATAACTATGTCAGCAAGTATGACCATGCAAAGTAAAGAAGACGAAAAACTGACTAAAGCAGCTCAGGCACAAGAGCTGCACAAAATGTTAGGTCGGTACAAAAAAACCCAAGATAAAAAAATACGGGACAAGATAGTTGAACTTAATTTTAATCTAGTTAAAAAAATTGCTCATGGTCTGGCTCGTCGTAGTACTGACCCGGTTGACGACCTTATACAAATTGGCTCAATTGGTCTTATTAAGGCGATTGATTACTTCAACCCTGAGGCTGGAGCTAAGTTTACTACTTACGCAACCCACCTAATCACCGGAGAAATTCGTCATTATCTCCGTGACAAAACGTCAATGATCCGTGCTCCACGTGAGCTTCAAGAACTCAGTTTCAGAATCAACAAAATCATACATAAATTAAGAACAGAATTTGGTAGAGATCCCACTGACCTTGAGATCGCTGAAGTTCTACAAGATGTCAAACAAAGCAAAATACAAGAAGCCTATGAAGTTGATCGTAGACGTACCCTTGTATCTTTAGACCAGACCATTAGCACTGGGCATTCATCAAATGATAATGACACCTACCTTATTGATACTTTGACTGATATCCGTGAAAGTAAACGTAACGATACACGCGAAGATTTTTTCACTGTTCAAGAGCTAATGAAACAGCTCAAAGAACCGCTTGCTGAGATTATCGAGCTGATATATTTCAAAGATATACCTCAAGCTGAGGTTGCTCAAAAACTAGGTATCTCACAAATGCAAGTATCTAGAAGACTTAAAAAAGCAACAGCAGCCTTACAAGAACTTCTTAACGGTATTAATTCCAAGCAAGGTGCTCTTGGTAAAGACTTTAAACCTCGTACCAAAAGGGTTTCGCGTTCTAGCTTAGGAGCTAAACTTCAAGCTCAAAGAGATCAATAGTAGCTATGACAATTTCTGCAACAGACCAAGTTAAGCCAAGCAGCGGTGAAAGTGTACTTGCCGATATTGCCATTAAAGCTGAGCTAGCTGATTATAGTCCTGTCAAAGGTTGCATGGTGATACGCCCTTATGGTTATGCAATCTGGGAAAACATCAAAAACATTTTAGACAAACGCATTAAAGAAACAGGGCACGATAACGCCTACTTTCCAATGCTAGTGCCTGAATCATTCTTACAAAAAGAAGCTGAGCACGTAGAAGGCTTTGCTCCTGAATGTGCCGTGGTTACTCAAGCTGGTGGCAAAGACTTAGCTGAAAAATATGTCCTAAGACCTACCTCTGAAACGATTATCAACCATATGTTTTCCAAATGGATTGAATCATACCGGGATCTGCCTTTGAAGCTTAATCAATGGGCAAACGTTGTACGCTGGGAGATGCGCACTCGTTTATTTTTACGCACTTCTGAATTTCTCTGGCAAGAAGGACATACTTGCCATGCAAGCTGGCAAGAAGCTGAAGACGAAGTCCTATTAATGCTTGGGGTTTATAAAGAGCTGATTGAAGACTACCTTGCCTTGCCAGTACATACCGGTAAAAAGACAGAGTCAGAAAAATTTGCTGGCGCCGAAAGTACATACTGTGTAGAAGCTTTGATGCGCGATAGTAAAGCTCTTCAAGCAGGTACCTCCCATAACTTGTCGCAAAACTTTGCAAAAGCTTTTGAGACCAAATTTACCGACGAAAATAACCAAATCCAGCATGTTTATCAAACAAGCTGGGGAGTCAGTACACGCTTGGTTGGTGCTGTGGTAATGGGACACCACGATGATGTTGGTTTGATTCTTCCGCCTAAAATTGCTCCATACCAGGTTGTTATAATTCCGATCCTGAAAAAAAATGCTGACAATGCAGAAGTCATAGCTGAAGCTCGCAAAATCGATGACGAGTTAAAAGCGTTAGGTATCACAACCAAGCTTGATGATAGAGCAAAGATCAGCCAGGGCATTAAG
>CAWUIS010000118.1:0-5677 GCA_963922625.1 uncultured Candidatus Melainabacteria bacterium
AACTCTGAGAGCTCTAAAATTATCCTACTCTTTGGACCTAGGCAGGTTGGTAAAACTTTCTTATTAAAGAAGCTCCATAAAAAATATAAAAACTCAAAATACTACAACCTTGAATTCCCTGAACACAGCAGAATCTTTAATGTTAGTGACGAGGAAGTATTTAACTTACTGAAAGATTCTGCTACTTATATATTTATCGATGAGTTTTACTATGTGGAAAATATGTCACATATTTTTAAAGCACTCTACGATCTAGCTGACTTACACCCAGAACAAAAAGTCAAAATTTTTGCTTCTGGTTCTTCTGCAATTGAAATTCATAAGCATTTGCTTGAGAGTATGGCTGGTAGGTATAAAAAGTTTCGTATTGCTCCTTTGAGTTATATTGAATTTTCTAGTTTGAAGCATAAATACAATCTCAAAGATTATCTAATTTACGGTGGCTTACCAGAAGTCTATAATGACCAAGAACACCCCAATGAAAAGTCTAAGCAAACGTATTTGAAACAAATTTTGAGTTCTTATATTCAAAAAGACATCAAATCTTATATAAATGAAGAGAGCATTAGTGCTTTCAATAACTTAATATACTTGCTTGCTCAAGAGCAGGGGCAAGTTGCTTCGGTCTCAAACTTAGCTAGAGAATGCCGTTTATCAGAGAGTACCATTAGCAAGTATTTAGATTTATTGGAGCAGACTTTTGTCTTATATAAACTAAATTCATATGCAAAAAATCTTAGTAATGAGTTGAAAAAATCAAAAAAATATTACTTTTATGACTTAGGTATTCGCAATGCGATTTTGTCACGTTTTGTATTGGGAAAGGATGATAATGAAAAGGGCAAAGTCTGGGAAGCTTTTTGCTACCACGAACTTTTGAATTTTCGTAACGAAGCAAATACAGAAATTTTATTCTGGCGAACATCAAGTAAATTAGAAATAGATTTCATATGGCTTAAAGATCAAATACCTTATCCGATTGAAGTAAAATCAAAGCTTACAAAAACTAATATCCCTAAAGCTTTTAAAACATTTTTTAAAGCTTACCAAAATGCTCCTTTTGGAATAATAATGAACGAGAATCTGGATGAGGTAGTAGATTTTTACGGCAAGACAATTTACTTCATTAGTTTTGAAAATATAGATGAATTAGAGAATTTATTAGGCTAGAAATCAGGTGCCGTGTGTTGACGAAGCAACTTTTCTTAAAATAAAAATGGTGGAGGCTTAGTGGATGATGTTCGCCACCCTGATGCATTTTCAGGAATTGAGTTCAAGTGTATTGAAAGGGTTTTGGGGTCAAAATTAATGGTTTTAAGTTATAGAGTTAGCTAAGCATTTTGAGCATCTGGATTGTCTTTAAGAAATTTTCTTGTTTTGATCAGAATATCGAGAACATCACGATGGTCATTAGTTACTTGCTTTTGTAAAGCATCCATATTTATAGTTGGATTAAAAGCTCGCATTAATTTTCTAAATGAGTCAGTCTCTAACCTGCTGGATATTTGTTGAAAAGGATTAAATAAGCTTTGTATTTTTTTTACAACCTGGTCCATTTTGATACCTCTGATAGCATTATCATCTTCGGACCTGTCTAAAAATAAACGTGTGTTGTAGATTCTCTTTAGATTTTGAATCGCCGACCACCACTCTGGAGTATTTATTGTTTCAGCCTCGACAGCTTTTACCCCATTTTCGATCATACCTACCATGCCCTTGAAGTAATCTGGGAGCTTTAACATCGGTAGAAAAGAGTTTTCTAGAGAAGAGTTGAAAATGTCAAATAATCTTGACCTTGAGGCCTGAAGTTTCCTCTTGAGCACATCAACTACTTGTTCTCTTTCTCCAGATTCTTTTTTAAGCCTTTGGTTTTCTACTTTAAGAGCGTGTAACTCTTTAGTTAGCTTAGCATCACCACCAGTGCCACCAGTATGCCTTGATATGTCCTGTTGTGCAGGATTGTTATGAGTTTTATGTGCAAGATCAGCTATAGTTAGTAAGGTTAAACCTTCATGCTGATGTTGATCAAGGAAGAATAATTGTAGGTCTTCTTTGATTGATTTCACCTCATCATCAGATAAACCTAAGTAATCAAGACGTTTATTATTTCGTAAGCTACCCAATAATATTTTTTGAAAGCTTGGATGTTGAGTTTCAGGGTGGGTTAAATTTGATATTGCCCCACTTCGCAATAGATCACCAATGGTTAAATTATCTATGCCCTTCTCGACTAGATCGTTTGAATACCCGTTAGAACGATACGTTTCGCATATGAATCTGAGAATATTTTTAAACTTAACAGATACAGGTTTATCCAGAAAAGAGTTGTCATCTCTTGTTGGTCCCTGTGCTGCGTTTACTTTCATTTAACTTCTTAGCTCCAAGCTAAGATTCTAGCACAAGATAAGTGGTACTGAATTAAGTGCCGTGTGTTGACGAAGCAACTTTTCTTAAAATAAAAATGGTGGAGGCTTAGTGGACGATGTTCGCCACCGTGATGCATTTTCAGGAATTGAGTTCAAGTGTATTGAAAGGGTTTGGAGTTGAAATTAATGGTTTTAAGCTAGAGCTTGGAAACTGCCGATGTTAAAATTGACAAAGATAGATTTCTTTTTTTAAAAGCATAGACCGGTACACAGGCATTAAAAATTGGTAAAATCTCAACATGAGATTAGATGAAAATGAAATCAAGACTATACTTGATGCCTTTTCTACGACCTTGCCTGCTGCCAAAGTTTTTCTTTTTGGCTCAAGAACCAAAGATACAAAAAAAGGTGGTGACATTGATCTCTTGATTAAAAATGTAGAAAAACCACCAAGAGAGCTAATTACAGAAATTAAATACAATATTTTCAACAAACTAGGAGAGCAAAAAATCGATATACTGTTTGAATCCGATACTCAAAATGCAAACTTTATTGAACTTATTAAGAACGAAGCGGTAGAACTTAAACATGATTGATAGAGATTCACTCAAGAAAAACATCAAAGAAACTATTAAACTGCTTGAGCTAGCAATGAACACGCTTGAAAGAAGCTACCAGGAATGCTTGTCTTTAAACTTAGCAAGCCGTTATTCAACCGAAGAGCTTAACTGGGACGAACAAAAAGATATTGAAAGTCTGACGGCAAGATTTGCTAGAACCAGTGATATCTACGTGCAGAAATTTCTAAAAATGCTGGATATCTTTGAACTCACTCCTGAAGGGTCAATTATTGACCGCCTAAACCGTGCCGAAAAACGAGGATACATCCAATCTAGCAAAGACTTCATACGTATTCGAGACCTTCGAAATGACATTAGCCACGATTATTTACCAGAAGAAATATTTGTCATTTTCAAAGAAGTTATAGTCTTGTGCCCAGTATTAATAGATTCTTTTAAACAATGTATTAAATCCCTTAGACTTTGATGTCTAATATATCAAGAGGGGGTCATTGCAGAAAATTGCTTAAAATTAACCAGACGCAGTCTTACCTTTTAACCAAGCTTCTTCAGCTCTGGCTCAAGTAACTGACTTATGACCTTAGGGGCTTTTTGAATACAGAGTAGGTAAGAAACCACGCTCCTGTCAGGTGAGTTTACGCCCTGCTCCCATTTCCTGACTGTTTCTAAGCCAAAGCCGAAAGTATCAGCGAAACCTTTTTGAGTCATCTTGAGAGATTTTCTAACTTTCTTGATATCAACACCTTGACGGACAGTTTTAACACTCTTTGGCCTAATCAAAGCTTCTTCGATAGATTCAATTAACTCTGCTCCCATAGATTTTATTTTTGTTGTTTTTTTTCTCATAACTCCTCCATAAATTCTTCTACTAATCCGGGCAGTAATTTCCTTAACGTGTTTTTCTCAGCTTCAGTAATATTTTCAGTAACTGATTTTGAGAAAGCACCAAGCATGATGACTAGAATGTTGTTGGAGTAGTGATAAAGAATCCTTAGACTTCCACTTTTACCTCTATTTGATTTTTTTGGACTCCAACGTAGCTTTCTAACACCTCCAGTAGATTTTATGATCGGTCCTGCAGTCGGATTCTCAGAGAGATAGTCATACAGCTCTTCTAAATCTTCAGTAGTGTAGTTAAGAGTTTTTTACTATCTTTTACAAACTTTGCTGTAACTTTAACTACTGCTTTTGACACTTATTGTATAGTATATCATACCACTTTTTGGTTAGGAATGAGTTAAAGAATTGGGGCATTGACATAGCCCCACAATTACACACTTTGGTTAAGAGAAATTAGTGAACAAGATCTTATAAAAATGGTGGAACCCATCTGCAATTGGTTTCCCACCTTATGACATATTAATCGTTGCTTCTATAAATATTGGACCTATGGTCAACATCAAGTATAGTAACTAATTTTTCACTTTCAGTAATTTCATAAACCACTCTATAATCACCAACTCTAAGCCTATAAGCTTCTCTTCCAGTTAATTTTTTTGAGTTGTTCGGAAATGAATTTTGAGATAGAGCAAGAAGTGTTTTTGATATTCTATTGAAAATTTCAGGATGTAGTTTGCTTAGGGGTTTCTTTGTTCTTTTTAAAATCTCAACTTTGTAAACCATTACTTATTTTCTTCAATTTCTTTAAGGATCTGTTCAAGAGGAATTGCTTTAGAGCCAGATTTTTTTGCTTGGTCATATGCTTGGATAGCTAGAAACTCTTCGTAGGTTTCTTCAAGCTGTTTAAAAATATCAATAGGCAGTACAGCAAAAGTTTTTTCACCATTATCGTTGTACATATAATGAATATTTTCAGCTGCACTCATACTAATAATTATGCCATTTCTAAGTAAAGAAAGGTTAAAAAGGGTGGAGGCTTAGTTGACGAAGTTCGCCACCCTGATACGTTTTCTCAATTTGAGTTTAGTTGTATTGAAAAGGTTTTGGGGTTGAAAATGATGCGTTTAAGTTAGTGCTTGGAAAGTGCCCTTTGCTCTGCCTTGGATTTTAATGTCTAATATATCAAGAGAGGATCAATTTGGTCTAAACCTCTAATTTATACATGCTTGGTATCGCTGCAAAGTTCTTTCAGGCAATCCAATTTACCAAGCATCAGATCTATATACCGTGGTCTTTTTGAATCTTTAGGAGGTTCAAGGATAAATTCCTTTATGATCCTTGCTTGCCCTTCCATTGTCTTTGCCAGAGTCTGAGCACCAGACTCAAACTCTAGGATATTTTCTTTCAATGATAATAGTTTTTCTTTAGCACTACTAACAGCTTGTGCAAGGCTATTTTTATCAACTCTACTTATGTCAAAGTCGCCCGAACTAAAAAAACCTTTTGCCAAACCATGTAAATGCAGAAGTCCTTCTAAGAAGTCACCTACTTTATCCCTAACCTTCCCTTCTACGTCTGACTTTATAGTTGCAAACATTTTATTAAGAGAACCAACATCTCGCAAATTAACATCAAGAACTTGGTTAGGTTTAAATTCACTTTCTTTAAAAGGCTTAAAGGGATCAATATCAATTTGTTCTGCTACTGGCGCGACACTGGCTTCATGTTTTTCTCTTTCATACGCAAGCCTTCGAAAAAAATTTTCATATGGCTCACCCTTTCCTCCACCAGAACCTATACTATTTGCCATAGACATTATTGTACCATGATTATCTTGTGCCACTATGGGCGATAATTTTGATGAATAAGATTGAACTAACCACGTTTTAT
>CAWUIS010000119.1:0-5658 GCA_963922625.1 uncultured Candidatus Melainabacteria bacterium
TCCACATGGACAATAAACCAAATAGAATGACAATATACTGCGTAAAAGATTAAAGTCTTCAGTATAACCAGTCCTATTTGAATTAATGGCAAAACTACTGCCATAATCAATACCACTAATAGCCTTTGCAGACCTTAGCTCAAATTTTTCTACGTTACAAAAGTGTATTAGATCAACTGCCTCCGAGAAGGTTTCTTTGAGGGCAATTAAATCCGGGCAATTAATTGCAGTAAGAATTGGCTTTCTAGACAAAGTGATAAAGTCAGTTAGAAATTGTTTTTCTACTTGCGCCATAAACTACAAACTTACAAGCCTTTTTCACGCAAGCACTCTTTATAGTATCCTTCATATGTACTCTTCATATAAGTACCATCTGAATTATTAGGATATAGACTTTTGTAGTAACCTACCGCTTGATTTATAGCAATTTTATTACACAGTGATTTAATTTTGGAAGGTCTCACCTGAAACCAATAAAACCAAATAGCCAGGATAATGGCAACAAAAATTAGTATTGGATGTTTTTCAAAAAGTTTCATCTGAGGAATTAAAATATAGCAAATGTGAAAATAATGCTAAGCAATAAATCCAAATATTCCCAGCGGTCTGCATTAAAACCTTTGGCACTCCTCCTCAGTGGCAGGTTTAAAGAAAAATGCCCCGAGTGTCCTCGCTTATATTTCTCCAAAAATTGAGTAGCTATCTCACGAAGCTTTAATGCAGCAAATAGACCAAAAGGCTGCTTAGCTTAGAGTCTTATCAATTCTCTTCAAGCTTTTTTAGTATTGAACCTCTAAGCAAAGATTTCATTTGAATAATAGCTATCTCATTAAGCCTATTTAGCCTCTCATTTTGTGGTATTGCTTGCCTAATAAATTCAGCATTCAAGCTTTCTAAGCCAGCTAAGCAGACCAACTGGGCAACATTTGAATGGTCACGTATATTGCCCTTCTTGCCAGGGTTTTGTTCACGCCACTGTTTTGCTGTCATACCGTAAAGTGCAACATTTAGAACATCTGCTTCATCAGCATAAATAAAACTCTCTTGTTTTTTAGAAATTTTACTGGGTATCAAGTTTTCTTTAACAGCATCCGTATGAACTCTGTAATTAACTTTGGCAAGCAGTCTTTTAGCGTCCCAGCCAAGGCTTTTTCTCTCGTGCTCCTCTTCATTGAGCCTCTGAAATTCTTTGATTAGGTAGAGCTTAAATTCAGCAGAAACCCACGAGGCAAATTCAAAAGCTATATCTTTGTGAGCATAAGTGCCGCCTCCTTTACCAGACTTCGAAACCAAGCCCTTAGCGTTAGTTTTTTCAATCCATTTCGATGGAGAAAGCACAAAAGCATTACTGCCAGCCTCATTTCTAAAGGAGTCGAATTCGACCCCTTTAAATGCTGGGTTGTTAATAGTCTCCCAAAGCCCTAAAAACTCAATAGTAGACTTAGAACGTAGCCAATTTTTAACCACATCCTTTGGTGCTTCTGGGTTTTTATACCTTGCAATATCAGTTAGGGATATAAAGTCGTCATTTTCAAACGAGAATAAACCTACTTTTGTGCCTTGGATACTAAGCTCAACTTTCATGACTTAGGATTATTTTAGCTAAGTTTGGCTAGGTTTAGGCTGGGGAAAATCAGTATAATCAAGAGTACAAAGGTGGCGAACTTTCCTAACCAGGTCTCCGCTATTATCTTTTGGACCTTATCGTTTGGACATGAAAACGGAAGACGCGGCCCCTTTAGAGTATGGGAATGAAAGCGGGAGACGCGGCTCCTTTAGAGTATTTTCGTAGTACTTTTCTTAATCACATAGGTATAAATATTTAAGATGACTAGAAAAAGTCTTGCCACTGCTGTTTTCATATGGCTAGCTTCTGTAAGCTATGGCTTAGGTTTTTTATACAATTACAGCCTCAAACCTGCAAATATGCAGCAGGTATTAAAGAACTGGCCTGAAGAATCCAAAATCAAATTTGCTAAAAACCAAGCAAATTTAGTGCTATTTCTTCACCCTCACTGCCAGTGCTCAGAAGCCAGCCTCGCTGAGCTTCAAAAAATTCAAGCACAGTTCCATAAAAAGTTTAAAACCCACTTAGTTTTCATACTACCGGAGGGCACTGAACAAGACTGGATTCACACCAAACTATGGAAGAAGAGTCAAAATTTAGCCAATACTGAGCTAATCATAGACAAGTCACTCCAAGAAGCTAAAGTATTTGCAAGCACAAGCTCCGGACAGGTCTATTTATTCAATAAAGAGCGTGAGTTAATTTTCCTGGGTGGAATAACTAGTGCAAGGGGACATCAGGGCGATAGCATAGGAAATTCTGCTATAAAAGCATATTTTCGCAGTGGGAATATGTCGGTAGAAAAAGCTCCAAGCTTCGGCTGTAGTCTCAGCTAGTAAAGTGCAAAAAATATCAGAGAAACTTAAACAAAGGAGCAAAGAGCTTTACCGTGAGTATCGTCAGCATATCTTCCAGAAGACTGATCGTTACCTAGCATACTTAATGATTGTCCAATGGCTTGCAGGTATAGTTGTTGCCTTAGTAGTATCACCTCGCACCTGGATTGGTACAGAAGAACAAGTGCATTTGCATGTTTACATGGCTGTTTTTCTCGGACTTGCAATTATTTCTCTGCCTGTTTTTTTAGCTTTTAAAAAACCTGGTAGAAAAATCACTCGTTATAGTATCGCTTTGGGGCAAACACTTTTTTCAGCTTTACTCATTCATCTTTCCGGTGGAAGGATTGAAACTCATTTTCATGTTTTTGGTTCACTAGCCATACTCGCTTCTTACAGGGATCCTTGGGTCTTGATTATTGCTACTTTTGTTGTTGCCATTGATCATGCTTTTCGTGGTGTATTTTTCCCACAATCTGTTTTTGGTATTCTCACAGCAAGCCCTTGGCGTTGGGTTGAACATGCCGCATGGGTGGTTTTTGAGGTTAGCTTTCTTTTGATTTCGATCAGAGACAGTATCCAAGAAATGGTTTTAATTACTTCTGCTCAAGCAGAAGTCGAAGCTAGTAATCTTAAAATTGAAGCCGAAGTCAAACAAAGAACCTATGAACTAGAGCAATCAAACCGTGAACTTGAAAGTTTTGCCTACCTAACTTCTCATGACTTACGTGAACCAGTTCGCGGTCTTGCAAACTACGCAGAGTTTTTACAAGATGATTACAGTGACAAGCTTGATGAAGACGGCAATGAAATGATCCAAGATATGATTTTGCTGTGTAAAAGAATTTCACATTCAATTAGTTCAATTTTGGAGTTCTCACGCCTCGAAAAACAAAATCTAGCATTTACGGAAGTTGATTTGAACGAGACTTTGCTCAATATAGACATGAAACTCAAAGAATTTTACAAAGAAAAAAATGCACGAATTGTACTTAGCTCATCTTTACCTGTCATTAGCTGCAATGGCACAAAGATTGAAGCGGTTTTTCAAAACCTAATTACTAACGCCATTAAATACAACCAATCAGAAGAAAAAATCATTGAAATTGGTTACAAAGCAGAAAATCCATTTGTTTTTTATGTCAAAGACAATGGCATTGGCATAGAGAAAGACAAACAAGAGATGATTTTCCAAATGTTCAAAAGACTTAATGCCAACAATAATAGTGATGGCTATGGTGTTGGATTAAGTATGATCAAAAAAATAATTGAAAAACACCAAGGTAAAATTTGGCTAGAATCTCAACCTGGAGAAGGCAGTTGTTTTTTCTTTACTTTGGGAGCTTAGCTTCTTGACATTAGCCAAGAATACATGTTATCTTCCCCCTTGTGGACAAAATCAAAATAAGCACAGGGGCTCCTGTAAGTATGTGGGCAGATAAGATTAGACCAGGACAAAGTGCCGGAAAGTGCTCTCAAACAACATGGGCGGATCAAATAGGTAAAACTCATGATGGAGATCCAATGCAAGCTTCCCTTATTGCAAATAACCTAACGGCATTTGCTGATACATTAAAAAAGGCTGAATGGAAAAAGATTCCAAGCAATGATAAAGAAGAGCTAATTTTATCTACTACGATACAAGCCGCCACCCAAGTCGATTTTGATTTTGAACTTAGATTAAAAAAGATTCCAGGTGATAAAGCAGTTCTTGAACTAAGATATGGTGATGATAACCGGTACCATGCTATAGAAGGTTCAATAGAACTGACTAATGTGAGCGAGGTTCAAAATCCTCAAACGGTTAAAGTTTATCCAGATTTTCATAATCCCACAGATCAATCTAGCAAGGAAGTTGTCAGGTTTAGCGATACTGCCTTCGGAAGTTTCGTGCCGGTTGGTACCCCCCGAATAAAAGGCTTTCTGCAAAATTTATTAGAAGGTATCCCACAACTTAAAGAGCATTTACAATAGAGACCTATGGAAGCAAAAAATGTTTTGGGTACAGAATTACAATCTTGTTGTTTTGATCCTATGACAGGGTATTTTAGAGATGGGTTTTGTAAAACTCGTGCTGATGATTATGGCAGCCACACCGTCTGTGCAGTAACAACCAAAGAGTTTTTAGATTACTCTAAAGCTATGGGCAATGATCTTTCGACACCCCGTCCAGAATATAACTTCCCTGGTCTCAAGCCTGGTGACAAATGGTGCGTTTGTGCTAGTCGGTGGCTTGAAGCCTTTGAAGATGGGGTTGCACCAGGAGTTTTACTTGAATCTTGTCATCAAAAATCCTTGGAAATTATTGACATTGAAATCTTAAAATCAAAATCTATAAAATTGAATTGATCTAATTAACCTCAAAATTTGTGTCAATATTTTTGACTTGGTGTATGTAGTTTTATCATGCGATAAAGCTCAATATAACCCCCTGGTTTATGTTAAACTAAATAAACTATGGGTAAAATTTTTTGCAATAAACCTCCAGGTTACTACAATGGAGTTGAAATTTCTCTTAAAGAATTAAAAGATGCAGAGAAAAAAATTAAAAAAAACACAGCGGAAATGTTAAAAAAGGCAAGAGCTGCTCAAAGGGAAAATAATGCCAAAACAGCAGGTGAAGAACTTGCAGCAGCCTCCATTGGGCATGATACAGAGATCACCAAAGATAACAACCATGTCAAGCTAGCACATTATATAGAAAATCTAGAAAAATGTATCGAAGCATTAGGATTAAAAGGAAAAATAACTAGCAAGAGTTCAATTTTCGATGAATCAATATGCAATATAGAAAATGAAGAACGTAGAAATGATCTGGTAACTAATTTAGTCAACACTAAACTTGCAAGTACTGCCAAGAATACTAACAATATAAATGCAAAAAATCTCAATAGAATGTCTAAGCGAATTCTGGAAACCTATCAAAGTTTTATGAAGCTAAAATTATCTATTGATAGTAAAAGTGACAGTGTTAGCGAGAGTATGAACAACAAATTCAGACCAGGCTTCATGGAAACCAGAGATTATTTAGAATCCCTTGATAATATCATTTTTAATATTGTAAATGGTGACAATTTCCATAAAGATAGAATAACTGAAATCCTTGAAGATTTTAAATCTGACCCAGTCAAAAAATATCGTGGAATTATTGACAGTTTTGCTGATTTTGGAGATTTTCTGATTTCAATAGGAAAAGCAGGTGGAAGATTACAGAATCTAAGCATGGAAGAGATGCTTGAATACATTAATTTTGAT
>CAWUIS010000120.1:0-5608 GCA_963922625.1 uncultured Candidatus Melainabacteria bacterium
TGAGTTTATTGGTAGTAATCTTCGCTATGCCATTTTTAATGATGTAGATTTGAACAATATCAAATTCCGAGGTTCTTCGATGCAATTTAGCCAATTTGTAGAAGCCAAAATTCATGATAGTGATTTTAGCCGTACTCATTTGTCTCAAGCTAATTTTTATGGAGCTGATTTAAGAGGCTCTAAGTTTTTAGGTGCGATGGGCGAGTTGGTGCATTTTAATTCTGCTGATTTGTCAGATACCAAGTTTACAGACTCTGCTTTTAGAGATTGTGATTTTGAAGATGTTGATATGAGCTTTGTTGTTGCAAAATACGCCTATTTTGAAGGTAGTAATTTTAGAAACGCTAATTTGCAGAGCGTTAATTTTAGGTCAGCTAATTTAAAAGGCGTTAGTTTTGTTGGTGCTAATTTAAGAGGAGTTGATTTTACTAATGCAAGTTTGGAGGGAGCAAATCTTGAATCTGCTGATATTAAAGGAGCTATTTTTGAGAATTGTGATTTAGCCTCTGCAAATTTTCAAGATGTGAAAAATGTCAAAAAATCCCAGATGGAAGCATCTAAGTTTTTATTGAGTGCTTTAAATTTGCCGCAATCAATCATTCGTAAACAAAAGAGCTTTAGGACTCGCTTTAAGCCACCTCGTGAAGTTACCGATTAGTTCTTAAGGTGTGACGTAGACCATATTATCCCATAAATTTTCGGCTCCATTTGTCAATTGCTCTCCCCATCTCTTATAGAAGGGAGTTTTTGCCTTTGTTGGCTCGTAATTATCAAACAGCAATTGATTAATCGAGACTCTAGGATCTTCAATACCCTCGTCTTTAAAAATACTAGTAATTTGGTCCCGGAATAAATAAGGATGATTCTTTCCCTCCTCGGTGCATCCTGTTGAATTAACAGCATCATATAACTTAGCAAAAGCCTCAGCTCTACCGTCTTTCCTTATGCCCTCGATTGTTTCCGGTTTGAAACTATAGCTATGTTTTTTTACTAAAGTGCCGGTTTGTGTTTTGGAGCATTGTGAAGCGAGGTTTCTAATAAATGATTTTTGATCATCAAACAACTCACCTTCTTGTCTCAGTAAATCAGATTTTTCAAGTTCTAAAATTTTAGCCGCAGTTTCATCCATGTGAGGCTTTTCTTCTGGTACGGGAGGCTTTTCATGTAACTTAGCTGGTCGAGGACATAGGGGTACAATCTTCTGATATATTTCATCACCGCCTTCTCTGTGACCAGAATCGCCTGGATCATCCAGTTTGTGTTGCTGTGCCACTGGTCTTGTTTCAGGTATTTTAGTATCAAAAGATGAATCTAACGGCATATTAAGATCCTATCAAAAAGAATGTTATCTTGCAATGGGTGCTAATACCTAAGTTTAAAGACCATATTTAGATACATAATCCATTGCTTGCATAGAAGCAGCTAGAAATTCTGTTGCTTGCGTTTTTTCAGCACAATTTTTGATGATGCTAAAAGCTTTAGGTAGTACTTTTAAGCGGTAGTCAACAAATAGTTCTTGAACTTCTTCGTCTTGAATAATGACACTAAGGTACTCACGCCTCTGGCCTACTGTCATTGAGTTCATGTCTTTGATCATATCTTCTAAAAACAGTAAATCTAGATGTTCCACATGATGCAAAATCATGCCACTTGTACCAAGCAGTACCAAGGGGAATTCTTTCTGGTAGTCCCCAAAATCTGGCAAGCTAGTTTGATTAAGGTCTGTATGCGAGCCAATTGGAAATGACTGCATCTTAGTGATTTCTCTGTTTTCAATTTGTATCAATTGATGTGAGGCACCACCAGTATCTAATACATGGAAATCATCGTAGTCATTGCCAAGCTCTTCTATTACTGCAAGAGCTGCGTAGCGGCATTCATCTTCTTCTGAAAAAATCTTCACCTCTTTAAAGCCAAGCTCGTTTAGTTTGTTTATAAATTCTTGACCACTTCCAGCAGAATCCTGCATAGATCTTCTTACGGCAGCTGTTGCAAAGACAATTAGCTCATTTGGCTTGAGGTTTTGTGACTCCAAGAAAGAGAGTATCTCGTTTTCTATACTATTTAAGGCGATTTTTACAGAGTTTGGGTTGAGAGCATCACCAATCATATCTTTGCCAAGAGAGCTTTGAAAGCGTAATGAAAAATCATCGTTTCGGTGTAACTTAAAGCTACCACTGCCAATTTCTAGAACGGTATGAGTTGTTTGCATTAGAGATATTTTCCAGTATACGAGGCTTTGTTTTTGGCTACTTGTTGAGGGCTACCAATAGCAACAATCTCACCACCACCATCACCGCCATCAGGTCCAAGGTCAATAATATAATCTGAGTGCTTGATTACATCAATATTGTGTTCAATGACCAGAACAGTATTACCGGCATCAACGAGTCTATCTAATACGCCAAGCAAATGTTGTACATCATACCAATGTAGTCCTGTTGTGGGCTCATCTAATAAATAAATAGTTTTTCCTGTAGATCTTTTAGATAGTTCGCTTGCTAGCTTGACTCTCTGCGCCTCACCACCAGAAAGAGTGGTAGCTGCTTGTCCAAGCTTGATATAGTTCAAGCCAACATCGTTGAGTGCTTGTAGTTTTTTTTGTGCTTGAGGTATAGAGTCAAAAAATTCGAGCGCGTCTTCAACGGTCATCTCCAAAATATCATAGATAGACTTACCCTTAAATTTGACCTCTAAAGTTTCTTGGTTATAACGCCTACCTTTGCAAACTTCACATTTGACATAAACTGAGGGTAAGAAATTCATTTCGATTTCAACCACACCAGCTCCGCTGCAAGCTTCACAGCGCCCACCTTTAACATTAAAGCTAAAGCGCCCAGGTTTATAACCTCGGGCTTTTGCTTCTATGGTAGTAGAGAAAACTTGTCTAATAGGATCAAACAAACCCACATAAGTTGCAGGGTTAGATCTTGGAGTTCTACCAATAGGACTTTGATCTATAACAATAACCTTATCGAGTTCCTCGTAGCCTTTTAGCTTTTTTAAGTCTTTAGGAAAAGGAATACGGTAACCAAGATGATGCATCAAGGCGGGTCTGAGTAATTCATTTATCAGTGAACTTTTACCAGAGCCACTTACGCCTGTTACAGATGTGAATTTACCAAGTGGTATATCTATAGAAACATTTTTCAAATTGTTTCTAGAAGCTTTTTCAAGAGATAAAAATTTACCATTGCCTTCACGGATTTTTTCAGGTATAGGAATTTTACGTCTTCCTGAAAGATAGTCACCAGTGATGGAGCCTTTTGTTTTTTTGATTTCTTCTAGTTTGCCTTGTGCTGTTACATGACCTCCGTGAACTCCAGCAAAGGGGCCGATATCAATAATATGGTCTGCTTTGAGCATAGTATCTTCGTCGTGTTCAACAACCAAGACAGTATTGCCTAAGTCGCGTAGATGTTCGAGAGTATCAAGTAGCCTGTCGTTATCTTTTTGATGTAAGCCAATAGAAGGTTCATCTAGTACATAAAGTACACCTGTTAAAGATGAACCAATTTGGGAAGCCAGTCGTATGCGCTGAAACTCACCACCCGAAAGAGTCTTGGCGCTTCTTGCTAAAGTTAGGTAACCAAGTCCAACGTCTTTTAAAAAGCTGATCCGAGATCTGATCTCAATTAATATTTGATGCGCGATTTGTTTTTGAAATGGATTTAAAAATGATTCAAGTTCATGAAAAAATTTATCAGCTTTATTGATAGATAGTTTGGAGACGTCATGAATATTCTGACCAGCAACAGTAACAGCTAGACTCTTTGGACTCAAACGAGCTCCATTACAAGCAAAGCACTCTTTTTCAATCATATATTGCTCCATCTCAGTTTTCCAAGAGTCTGAATTGGATTCGCGGTAACGCCTGCTGAGCTGTTCAATGACACCTTCATACCAGACGCGATAATCACCATAACCAAGTGAAGGGTATTTTTTTGTATCTATGCTGACTCGCTTAGCATCGTAACCATAAAAAAGTATCTTTTGAATATCCTCAGGTAAATCTTGAAAAGGAGTATCTACTGAAAAATCAAGCATTTTTGCTAGCCCTTCTAGAAGCGCTTTATAAAAAGGGTTATTTGTTTTTGCCCAAGGTGCAATGGCGCCTTCAGCTAGTGTCATAGACCTTACTGGTACAACCAAGGCTTCTGAAAACTCTTGTTCAAGTCCAATGCCACCGCAAGTTTGACAAGCACCATGAGGGCTATTGAAACTAAAATGCTTGGGATCAAGTTCAGGTAAACTACCATGACCATTAGGGCAGGCCATCAACTCAGAAAATAAATGATCTTGATTGTTCTCAAGCTCGCTTACAATGACAACTCCTTCTCCCTTACCAAGAGCTAAGGAGACGCTATCTGCAATCCGGCTTCGAGCAGAAGCTTTAATAATGACTCTATCAACAACTAGCTCGATAGTATGTTTTTTTGTTTTTGCTAGTTTAATTTCTTCATCTAGCGTATAAATAGTGCCATTGACTCTGACCCTCAAAAAACCATCAGACTTTAATGCCGAAAATAAATTTTGATGCTCACCTTTTTTCGCTTTCACCAAGGGAGCAAGTATCATGGCTTTGCTACCTTCTTTAAGACCAAGTACTTGATCTAAAATTTGATCTATGGTTTGTGCTTCAACTTTTGCGCCACAAACCGGACAATGAGGAGTGCCTATTCGTGCGTATAAAAGTCTCAGATGATCGTGTATTTCTGTGACTGTTCCGACAGTGGACCTTGGGTTGTAAGAGGCTGTTTTTTGATCTATTGAGATTGCTGGACTTAAACCTTTGATCTCTTCAACATCTGGTTTATCTAGTTGCCCCAGAAATTGACGTGCATAAGCAGATAAGCTTTCAACATATCTTCTTTGTCCCTCTGCAAAAATGGTGTCAAAAGCAAGAGAGCTTTTGCCAGAACCACTCACACCTGTAATGACTACAAGTTTGTCCTTTGGGATTTCAACATCGATATTTTGAAGATTATGCTGCTTAGCTCCTCTAACAGAAATTGATGTTTTTGTTGCAATCATAGGCAAATGCTAGCACCTAAGATTTTTCTTGTAAGCCTGAAATTTTATTAAGGGTTTTTCATTCTTAAATACAGTTTTTAGGTTAGTCGTGGATGTATAACTTGAGGATTATTGCAGCTAAGGGAAAACCATGAAGAAAAAATTATTAGCGTCTTTATTAACAATTTCATTTAGTTTGCAAGCAAGTTTTGCAGCGGAGTTAGAGCCTGTTCCAAAAGGTGAGGTGGTATTTGCTGTAATGAATGAGGAAGGGATTCTTGAGCCAGTAGGTGAACCAATGGATGTTGGGCCAGATGGAAGTTTTGAAGGAGAAATTCCGTCTTCTATTCCTCAACACAAGCCTGTTTTTGCTGTTGTGCAAGACCCTGAAGGTGGTATTCAGCAAATGAGTTGTATACCTAAGGATGGTGACGTTCAAGTTGATCCTAGTCAAACTGCTATTGCAAACACTTTTATGAGTTTCATGAACGAAACAGAAGGTCTGAAACCAGATGATGTTGATGGTGAACAAATTGCAAAGTTTGTTGCTACCATGCAAGAAATTTTAAAAGATGTACCTCCCGCTGACAGTGCT